>JBDSRT010000067.1:0-7963 GCA_039929165.1 Ginsengibacter sp. | reverse complement strand
TAAAAAGTTGCTGAAAGAAAAGATGCTGGAAATATCTGAAAAATGGAGCCCTTACAGAACGTATGCCTGTCGCTATCTCTGGCGTTCACTTGATGTAAAATGATCACTTCCTTTTGATCAAAGGATTGTTTATACCATTTACTACATTATCAACAACTACATATTCATCAAGCTTGGAAAATAGCTGGGTTAATGTTTTACAGCCATACGTACGGCTATCAAAACTCGGATCCAGCTTGCGGATATTGATGCCCATATTAGACACATAAGCCTCATTGGTTTCATTAGAACTTAAGTCAAATGCTTTACTAATAAGCTTATAATCTACTGTTACCTTTTCTTTTTTATGAACTTCTTTTTTTGTTGATTGTTCTGGTTTTGGTTCAAGGTTTTCAACAAACGTGAAAATTTCACAAGACTTCATAAAAGCATTAGGCGTTTTCTTTTCACCAATGCCCATAACAAAAATGCCATCTTCACGTATGCGTCTGGCTATACCGGTGTAATCACTGTCGCTGGATACAATACAAAAACCATCTACCAGTCCGTCATGTAGAATATCCATGGCATCAATAATCAAAGCACTATCTGTTGAATTTTTTCCTGATGTATAAGAAAATTTTTGAATAGGACTAAAAGCCATTTCATTTAACTGGCCTTTCCACTGGTTCATTTGAGGCGTTGTCCAATCACCATATACTCTTCGTATAGTAACTTTTCCATATTTAGAAGCTTCTTCCAGCACAAGATTTAAAAGCTTGGATTGTGCATTATCGCCATCAACTAATAAAGCGATCTTATTCATTTTCTCCATCAAAAACTATTTAGTAGCAAAGCTATGCTTTTGCAACCCGACTAATCTTAAACAAAAAACCCTTTACATGAGCAAAAGATTTTTTCGGAAGTTTCACAAAACAATTATTTAACCAGCTTCAATTCTTTTATCAAATTTTGCGCACCACCAAGTTTATCTATACACCATAACACATACCTAACGTCTACACAAATGGTGCGGTTAAGATCTTTATCAAAAGCAATTTTATGACTTAAAGCTTCGTAGTTACCATCAAAAGCAAGTCCTATTAAATTGCCATAGGCATCAAGAACAGGTGAACCAGAATTACCACCGGTAATATCGTTCGTTGTAATAAAGCCAACCACCAGATCATTTTTTTTCTTATCCATGTATTGCCCAAAATCTTTCTTCTGCATAAGCTCTATGGCTTTTGCAGGCATATCAAATTCATAATCACCGGCCACATATTTTTCTAAAACACCCTTCGCGGTAGTTACATAATCATAATGCACAGCATCACGTGGGTTATAGCTTTTCACATTGCCAAAACTTACCCGCATGCTGAAGTTCGCATCAGGATACATTTTTTTAACCATAGCAGGATTCATCTGTCTTATCCCTTTTAAATAAGCCCTGTCCAGCTCACTATTTGTGTTCAAAAAATCAGTCCGAAAACTTGCATACTTAAGGTTGTAATTTTTTACAAAAGCAGAAGAGAAAGCAAATGCCGGATCAGCCTGTAGTTTGACGGCATCTGGATTTTTGATGAAGGCATTCCATTTCACAGAGTCTAAGATCATTGTGTTGTTGAATAAATTTTTAGCCCATGCCCTGTAAGTAGTTTCATCATCAAGGCTGCCGTAAGCAGACTTGATACTTTCATAGAAACCAATAGGGTGCTGGCTTTTATCTATGTCATGGTAGAACATCATTGCTACAGAAGCCAATATCTTTTCATCACTAGGTCTATCTTCTGACTCGAGGAAAGATTGGCGTGAAGTTGTAGCTGCATCTACAGCTTTCTGTAGATCTACAGACGTTTTATTGGTTTTTATCAGCGCTGCCTCAAGACCAATTAGAGAGCTGGCAAATGCTGATAAAGGTGAGCCTAGTACCCCTTCGTTAAGATATTGTCTATGCTTTGCATAAGGCATAAAAGCAGCATAACTTTTATCATATTTTGAAAAAATATCTTCGTAGTCAGGTTTGCCTTTTGCCCAGGTCATAAAACTTTGTTCCGATTTTTGTTTGGTTTCATAAGTGTGAAATTTTTTGAGCTGTTTAGTTTCGCCTTCAAAGAATTTCCAGTAGTTGGCTACACCAGCATAATTTTCTGCAAGCTTTAATTTTACGGCCGGATCTTTTATCATTTCCGCATGCATATACTTTAGCCGCATATCCCGCAAGCCAACGAGCGCTGGGTTTTCAATCTCGTTTTTTAATTTAATGCCATATGAAGTTTCATATCTATTTGTGCCACCGGGGTAACCATAGATCATGGCATAGTCGCCATCATTGATGCCTTTAATTGAAACAGGTAAAAAATATTTAGGCTTCAAGGGTACATTATCGGCACTGTATGAAGCGGGTTTACCATCTTTTGTAGCATATACTCTAAACACCGAAAAATCTCCTGTATGTCTTGGCCATTCCCAATTATCAGTGTCTCCGCCAAACTTTCCTATACTTTCTGGTGGAGCACCAACAAGCCTGATGTCTTTATAAATTTTATAGACATACATAATATATTGATTGCCTTTAAACATGCTATACACACGTCCTGAGACGCCATTCGCCGTGTCTAATACTTTATCAGTAACAGCTTTATATACTTCCTGGGTTTTCTTAATACGATCAGCCCAGGTCAAGCCTTTAAATCCTCTTTCTACTTCATCGGTCACATCAACAATCTTTTCTAAAAAAGTGACGGATAAGTCTGACTTTATTTCCTCGTCTTTTGCATAGGCGTAGAAACCGTCCTTCAAATAATTGTGCTCTATAGTACTGGCATTAGTAATAGCGCCGTAGCCACAATGGTGATTTGTAAAAATCAAGCCTTCATTGCTGACAATTTCACCGGTACAGCCTCCGCCAAAAATTATTATTGCATCTTTTATTGATGATTTGTTGACGCTATACAACTGTTCTTTTGTTAGCTTGAGTCCGCGTTTTACCATGTCCTGGTAAACCTGTTCCCCGAGCAACATTGGCAACCACATACCTTCGTCGGCACTGGCTTTAAGCATAGCTGTTATAAGACAAAGTGAAACAATAAATTTTTTCATATGTTTTGTTTGATAGTTGTGCGGCAAACCTACTTAATTCTATAGAGTAAATAATTGCACATAATGATGGTTGCTTTTACAAACCAGTCAATAGATGGTTTTGATTTTAAGAAGTATTAATCGAATATCTTTAAGCAACAAATAGTGTAGTGACAGCATTTTCAATTTGATCAGAAGAGATCTAATTTTCTATTTTCCTTACATAAAATAGTGATTAAGTTAGATTAACATTTGATTAATTTTGTTCAATACAAAGCCAATTAATGGGTCTGATTGATTTTAAGTTTACAAAAACGATTACCAGGGCTTTTAAGTTAACGGCCAGTTCTCCCAGGAACCAGCAGTTAAAAGTTTTAAAAAAACTGTTAAGGAAAGCGAGGTTTACTGAATTTGGCCAGAACTATAAGTTCGATGAAATTCTTCTTTCAAAGAACGTTGGCAAAAAATTTCAGCAATTAGTTTCTACTTATAATTATGACACAATTTATAAAAACTGGTGGCATAAATCGTTAGATGGCAAGCCCGATGTTTGCTGGCCTGGTGTAATAAAATATTTTGCGCTCAGCAGCGGCACAAGTGAATCCTCAAGCAAATACATTCCTATCACTAAAGATCTTATTCGCTCTAACTTACTCACCAGTTTTAGGCAATTAATGAGCCTGGCGAAGTATCATAAAGTGCCAAAGTCATCTGTAAGTCGCGGGTGGCTAATGCTTGGCGGAAGTACACAATTACAAAAAGGTCCAACATATTTCTGCGGAGATCTTAGCGGCATTCAGGCTAAAAATATTCCTTTTTGGTTCCAGGGGATGTACAAACCGGGAAAAAAAATTGCCCGGGAAATTGACTGGAGTAAAAAGCTTGATGAAATAGTGGAGAGAGCTCCGGAATGGGATATTGCATTTTTAGTAGGCGTGCCGGCGTGGGTCCAATTATGCATGGAGAAAGTTATTGAGCGTTATAATCTTAAAAATATTCATGAAATATGGCCGAACCTTGCTTTTTATGTGCATGGTGGCGTAGCTTTTGAAGCTTATAAAAAAGGCTTTAAAAGATTGCTTGGTAAGCCAATCACTTATATTGAAACCTACCTGGCAAGCGAAGGATTTTTGGCCTATCAAAATCGCCAGGATGCGTGTGGAATGCACCTGGCATTAGCTAATAATATTTTTTTCGAATTTGTACCTTTTGACGAAGCAAATTTTGATGCTGAAGGCAATTTGCGGTCTCGCCACAAAGTATACATGATTAACGAAGTAGAAGCCGGTGTAAATTATGCCCTGCTCATCAGTACAAACGCTGGTGCCTGGCGATATTTAATTGGTGATGTGATCCGTTTTGTAAATGTTGAAAAAAGTGAGATTGTAATCACTGGCAGAACTAAACATTTTTTAAGTCTCGTGGGTGAACATCTGAGTGTTGACAATATGAACAAGGCTATTGAAATGGTAAGCGAAGAGCTTAACATCAGTATACCGGAATACACTGTTGCCGGAGTGCCCTATGGCAGCATGTTCGCTCATCATTGGTTTATAGGTACTGATGATGTTGTTAATTCCGAAGAACTTAAGATCAGGCTTGATGAACGGATCAAAGAATTAAATGACGATTATGAAGTAGAAAGGCGGCATGCTTTGAAAGACATTTTTGTAGATGTTTTAAGTGAAAAAACATTCATGGATTTCATGCAGCAAAAAGGCAAAGTAGGTGGTCAACATAAATTCCCTCGTGTTTTAAAAGGCAAATTATTAGAAGAATGGAAAAGCTTTCTTGTTAAAGAACCTGTACATTAAGAGCTGCTGCTGATAATTCCATGTTTATCTCATAACATTGCGGCAGTAATTATTTAAAAATATTACCTGATGATTGAAGCTTTGCTGAAAGGAATAGCCATGGGGCTGCTGTTGGTAATTTCAGTTGGGCCAGTAATATTCACAATCGTTAAGCAAAGCATAAACAATGGCCGGGAAGGTGGTTTTAGTTTTGTAGCCGGCGTTTGGGTAAGCGATTTTTTATGGGTACTCCTTGCAAATGTATTTTCAGAAGTAGTAACCAGGTTGCTTGATTTTAAGATGCAGATAGGCGTAATAGGCAGTATTCTTTTAATGAGTATGGGCGTGTTCTATTTGTTCTTCAAAAAAGTAAATCAACACCCGATGGATATCTCTTTACCCGCATTAAAAAATAGTGACCATGCAAAATTGGCCTTGCAAGGCTTTCTTGTAAACACGCTAAATCCTTCAGTAATGGCTTTTTGGCTTACGTCGTCAACAGCCATAGCGGTAGCCCATACACTTGAAGAAAGAATAGTGATTTTTGGTACTTGTCTCGGCGTAAACATGGCTTCTGATATCGGCAAAGTAGTACTGGCCGGTAAACTTCGTTCTAAACTTACCATACATAATATAAGAATCATCAATAAAACATCCGGATTGATATTACTGGTATTTGGTGCGGCTTTGTTATTCGGTGTGGTTTTTTATTTGAAAAAACACTAATACTTACCTCAATCACAAACATGAGCTACAAGCGCTTTTTATTGGCCCTCGCCGTTAGCTTTTCTTTTATATGTATCATCCCGGCCTCCGTTGCTCAACGGTCAGACTTTATCGTTCTTAAAAAACATAATAAAACAATTAAAAGTTTTTTCAGTGGTACTAATACTTCTTTTATTGCGGACGGCCAGTTCTATTCCGGCAGCATAAACAGGATTGAAAAGGATTCCATTTTTATAACGCAATATGATATAAGACGTGTTCCAACTAATCTTGGTATTTACATAATTGATACCATATCTGCATTAGTGTATCCGGTGTATTATAAAAAAATATCGCAGGTTATGAAAGATAAAGAAGGATTCGACTGGGCTGCGAGCGGCACAAGTCTCTTTGGCGGAGGCGCATTACTTACAACCGTTGGTTTGGCAACCTGGGCTCTTACGAAGAAAGATTCCAGATACTATGCAGGACCTAAGCTGGTTGGCGGTTCAGCACTTGCTGCGCTGGTTGGGTATATACTTTTAAAATCAAATAGAAGCACTTACCTCGTCAACAAAAAAGTCACACTTCAGTACATCTCTGCAAAAAATTAATGTATTGTATTTTGCGGCCGATGCTTACAATTAAAAGACGTGGTTTGGGTCTGCGTATTCTTCGCAGGCTATTTAAATTTTTTATTTACGGCTTTGTATTGTCTATCATTTACATCATTGTTTGTAAATGGATTAATCCACCAATCACCATAACACAACTTGCGAGTTTAATCAGCGGTCACGGTTTAAAAAGAGATTATATTAACCTTAATGAGATGAGCCACAATGTAAAGCTCGCCGTAATGAGTGCCGAAGATCAACTTTTTCCTGATCACAATGGGTTCGATTTTAAGAGCATCGAAAAAGCAAGGAAGCATAACTTGAAAAGTAAGTCCTTAAGAGGCGCCAGTACTATAAGCCAGCAGGTGGCGAAGAATGTTTTTTTGTGGCAACACGGCGGTTATTTTAGAAAAGGCCTTGAGGTGTATTTTACTTTTATGATAGAAAAATTATGGAGTAAAAAGAGAATTTTAGAAATGTATCTAAATGTAGCTGAAATGGGTGATGGTATTTTTGGTGTTGAAGCGGCTTGTAAACATTATTTTAAAACGAGCGCTAAAAATGTAAGTCGCAAACAAGCCGCTTTGATTGCTGCCTGCCTGCCTAACCCACGAGGCTATACTATCACGCCGCTCTCAAAGCATGTAGCTTCACGCTATCCCTGGATCATGCGGCAGATGAATAATATAGATCATGACCCGGATGTAAAAAAACTGATCAATTAACTTATTCAATCTTCAATATTATATTGGTGCTGTTCAGCGAAGGCTTTCCTTCGATTGCTGAAGGAATATAAAGCCTGCAATTGTATTTTCCCTTTGCAAGATGAATGGTTGAATCAGTTAATGCATGATAACTATTAGAAGCGTATAGATCCGCCGCAAAGGTTAATAGCGACGTAAATACCACTTGATCTTTATCAAACACTATAATGCCGGGGCGGCTTAATGAATTTCGGGAAAAATCGAGATTAAGCCCAAGGTCATTTTTTATAAAAATATCAGCAGCAATTCTTTTTGTTGAATCTATAGTTAACGTCCTGCGCACCTGCATTTGTACACCGGAGAAAGAGTAAAAGCTATCGACTTTTCTGCCATATAAGACGCCGGCTTTTGTGCGAATACTATCAGTAGAACCAGACTCAGATAAGCCGCTTAGAGCAAAAACAGTTTTACCCTGGAATGATTTTTCAATAGGCCAATAGTTATAATTGTTTCTCCGGTAAGATGGTGTGTTTAAAGAGAGGGAAGGCGTGCCGCCATAGAACCAAAGTTTGGATGGCTTTTGATAAGTGTTTATAAAAACGACAGGTAAATTTCCGGATAAAGCATGCACCTGTTTGGCCCATGTCTTATTCTGTTCAAATTCATTCGTATTTATGGTTTTGATAAACTTGTTATTGCTGACAAGATAAAAACGTAAAGCAAAAACCAGCATCAAAGTAATTGGTGCAAGAATCAACAAGATCCTTTGCAACTTTTGTTTTCTCAACAAATATTGGTGAGACAAAATGATCAAAGGTATCAAGGCAGGAACTGTCCAATTCGCCTCCACACGACCTTTATAACTCGTTATCAAAAAGAAAATATATATACCTGCAAAACAAAATTTCAAGGCTCTTTCCAGGTGATCTGTTGGTTTGTATTTTGCAGATGCCCAAAATAGTAACCAGCCAGCAAGAGGTCCGGCAAGCAATAATTGACCGGCAATATATTCCCAGGTATAACTAAACCGATAAGATGTTTCGTTACGTTCATACAAATGATATTGCACTGATGGAAAGCCATGCTG
>JBDSRT010000066.1:0-4106 GCA_039929165.1 Ginsengibacter sp. | reverse complement strand
TCAAACATATTTTTTAATTCTGCGGGAACATATTTATCATAAAAGTCCTGGCCTTTCTGCTTTATAGTTCCTGTAAGATCTTTCTTTTGGTCAGGTGTCATTTTAGAATACTTATAATAAGCATAGGCAGCAAGGCCTGCAAGTAATAATGATCCTGTTTTTCTGTTTTGTACCATGATGGTTGTTTTAAGAGTTATGTGATTTATATAATAAATATCATACCAAACTTATCTGTAAGTTTTGTTTCGCTTTACTAGACAAATTTATTTCAATTAGAAGCGATTTGTAATCTATTTTTATTTGCGCCAGCATGACGATGAACGAACCCAAAACTTTATTGTACTTACCTTTTTGTGATCATTTAGCGGTGCAGACTGTTCCTTTAGACCTGGCGGAAAAAATCTTTCAATATTTTAAAACAAATGAACTGTTTAGGTGGCAGGATTCTAATAACGATTGCGAAGACCGGGCTAATGCCATTGGCTTGCTGCTTGATGCCTGGCATATCCCTAATGCCAAAGCCTGGGTGTTAGGTGATCGCATTTTAAAGAAAGGTTATGGTTGCCTGGTAAATAACTGGAAGTATCATGTAGCCGCGGCTTTGCCTGTATTTACTGAGGATAATCTTTTAGAATATGTTATGATTGATCCGGCAACAGCCGACACGATTACGCCTATAAGTGTTTGGGCAGAACAGGTTACTGAGACGCCTTTCAGTTTACATTTTTATAAGCCCGGCTGTTACTATATTTTTTCGGCAGATAAAATTGAAAGGGATAACTGGCATAAAAGAGATAAACGCAATTTAAACTGGACTATGCATGGCCTTTCAGGCATCAATGGTGTTTCTGTTACTGGTAAAGCCCAATTGGCTTTTAATAAAAAAAAATCCTGAATACAATTAAGGCTTTTAAGAAAATGAAGTCAGTTAATCCATTCTTATAGGGATAAGTTCGCTGCAGGGACGTTCTTTTGAAATTAGTGCAATACTGATTTTAGTTTATGTATAAATATCTCATTTTACATAATCAGATAATATTGCCGGATTATTTTTAATTTCCTTTTCAAAGAAAGAGAGAATCTGCCTGGTGATGATGCCGGTTTTCATTTGTAAAGCATGCGTTGAAAATGAAGGTCCGGCTATAAATGTGATCGACTTTTCAGATAAAGTTGGTATTATTACTAAAATAGGAACTTGTGCGAGCATTGCAAGCTTCTCGATAAAAAGAGAAGCGTTACAGGGTTGGCCCAGAAAGCGAACCGGGCAATTATGTAAGTTATTAAAAACATCAGCAGAAACAATTACCCGTCCTTTGGAACGCAAATGGCAAACGAGTTCGCGAATCTCCCTCATACCTTTTGCCTGTCTTTGAATCTGCCGTTTGCTATCCTTCCATTTACCGCTGCCAATTACCAATGCAAAGTTTTCTCTCAGGCACCACTGAACTAAAATCCGTTTCCAGGGGGTATGACAAATTACAATGATGGCACCAATTTCCCTGGAAATGGGCAAATTTACATTTATCAATTTTAAAACACTTTCTCTTAAAGGCGTTCTAACTAATATAGATGTTGAACGCCGCAGAAGCCTGGCAAACCAGACTGAACGAAGAATTTTTATTTTCTTAGCAATTATTTTTTGAATGTAAACCGGAGCTTGACAAAATCCAGCTTTGACAAGAGCGTAGTGGAGAAAAGCGCAAAAATATGATAGCCCTTTGCAACTTGTTATCAACACGTCTAAATATAGTGGTCGATGTCCGGGCATAAAAGTGATTGGATCGTGTTTGCAATTGTCACCGCTTAAACTATAAAGCTTTGTGAGCTTAAATTATTCAAAACTATTCTACTTTGCAAATGGCGCATAGAAAATGTTCGCTTCACGTAAAAAACCTGGCAGAAATTTTCATTCTACTTACCAACGTTCGTAATGGAGTGATAACTGGGATAAAAGACAAACGATATTCAAACGGCTGATGCAAGGGCTTAAGGCATCGGTGTTTTTGTTACTAGTAAACCATAATCGGCTTCAACAACGAAGGATACTGAACCTTTTAAGAAATGAGGTCGGCTAAACCTTTCTTATACAGATGAGTTGGATGTTTTCGCCGCCTGCTAGACTTGCCTCATGTTATTTTAAAAGAGACCTTATATATTCTGATCCTGATGTCCAGGTAAGGTTTTTATAACGGTCATTTGCCAACTGGTGATGATGCGTGGAAAACATTGAATACATATATTGGCTTTGCTGCCACTTTGCATACAGTTCATTCTCTCCGGCCGGGTTGTCGGCTCTTTGTTTTTTTATGTATTGTGCAAAGTCTTCAAGACTTGATAGCTGATAGATTTTGAATTCCTGACCTGTTGCTTCTTTAACCTCATCCCATATCATACTAGGGCTTACCTGGAAACTTGCAATTTGTAAATCACGTGGTGCGTCGTCATCCAAAGCTACCTCTGCTGTAAAGGCGGCTGTATCATCCATAGTAGTGAAGTCTAATTTCCAGTCCGCTTTTTCACCCCAGTAACCAATGCTTTTATCTTTTAGATTAAACACCGGTATATTGTATTTTAGTATGTCCGCAAACGCACCATTGAAGATTGAAGATGCTTTTATTGAAGTGCTATCGAGGTAAGCTTTAAATTCTTTCCTTAAATCGAAGTTTCTGTTTTCGCCGTCCACCAAATCATTATAATCCGTAGAAAAATCGGAGGAAATAAACCTGGGCACACCTGCTTGAATTGCGCCATCTAAAATCCGCTTTTGTAAATCAATAATTACATCCCGTAAACCTGCGAGGGCTGAAACAGCGCAGTGCACACCGGCACTTGCTTTAGTAATTTCATCAATGTTGTTTGTGTCTACTTCTAAAACTTCAACACCTATTGTTTTAAGTGTTTTAATTTTCTCAGGATCAGTGGCCATTCGAACGATGGCTTTTACGTCAGCATTTCTCTTAACTAATTCCCGGCAAATCCTGTTCCCTAGATTGCCTGTAGCACCGGCTACTAAAATTGTTTTTTCCATTTTAAGCTTATAAAACTTCGAAATCTCTACTGTGACAAAAAACTAACAAACGCATCAAGGATTTGTTCAGGTGATATCTAAAGTCTCCATTGCTTGTCAAAATTAATTCCAGGGCTTCTCCTTCAGAAATCATCTTCAATTCATACCATGATGGTGTCTTCAAAATAGCTTTTTCAGCAAAAGAAGGGTCAGTTAATACCAATTCGGACTTCCTGCCATTACTCGTGTCCACAAATGCTTGCGTTGCTTATTTATGATAGTGATAAATATTTCGCTGGAATGTTTTGCAATATAGAAAGCCGAATTCCATTTTGTATGCGTTACCCTTTTTATAGTTTGGAATATAACATTGAAAGTTGCCTAGTACAAAGGTTGGTTGCCCGGGATTTGTGTAATACAATTGCTGGTAAAGCATATGCCCATTAACACACTATTAAGATGAAATGGCGCATTAAAAGTTATGAGAAGATTTACTCACCACATGCTATTTACAAAATTAAACTGACATTGAAACCAATATAGGTTGGGTAGAAGCGGTGCATGAAGATTACCCACTTATTTTTATGTGAAAATTAAAAAGAATTGATATTATTGATTTTACCTTACGATTTGCATAGAATGTCACACAAAGAGACATACCTATGTAATTGAAGATTTGAAAACGCAAGTGGTTCTGTGCATGAAAGTTTTAAACATTACATAGCGTAGTATTAGCCTAAAACATCATAACGATTTGTCAACTGTTACCATCCCTGCAACAAAAACCCGTATTGAATCGATAGATATTTTACGTGGATTGATAATGGTCATTATGGCCCTGGATCATACCAGGGATTTTTTTCATGTTTTTAGCCCCAGGCCAACAGACCTGGCCACAACAACGCCTATATTGTTTTTTACCCGGTGGATAACACATTTTTGTGCCCCATTATTTGTCTTTTTAAGTGGCGTTTCGATAAGCCTTGCCGGCACACCTCGCACTAAAAAGCAATTGAGCCTTTTCTTAATACAAAGAGGCCTTTGGCTTATTGTCCTTGAGTTTGTTGTGCTGACTTTTGCTATCACACTCGACCCCTTT
>JBDSRT010000065.1:0-7732 GCA_039929165.1 Ginsengibacter sp. | reverse complement strand
ATGCCAAAAGCTATGTGACACTGACCAATATCCGGTTAAAGCCATAACAAGAATCCTTTTAAAGCCAAACCGTTTTAAAACCAATACCTGGGAAGAATGTAACTGAAACCAAAAAATTAATTGGAAGAGAGCGATCTCTAAGAAGTAACCATCCCCCCACAAGAAGCTGCACCTTAAAAGGTGAGCCGAAAAAATTTGAACTCCTGCATGATAAGTGCGGGAGTTTTCTATTGTAGATATTCTTGTAGGCAAACGAATTATGCGATTGTAAAACTAAAATACTGACTGGCTTTTAGGCTAATTTCAACAGTTGGGAGTTATTTCATTTTCATGTACGTTTGCATTCATCTTAAATTTATCTTGATGGCATCCAAAAAAATTACCGACTTACTTGGCGACAAGGCAGAAGACTTTTTAAATTTTAAAGCGAAAATAAATAAGAGTGACCTTACTACGCCTTCTCCCACTCATGTGGATGATATCTGGACATACAGTAATCGTAACAACCAGGTTTTAAAGAACCTTCAAAATCTTCTTGGTCACGGAAGGCTTGGCGGTACGGGTTATTGCTCTATTTTTCCTGTAGACCAAGGCATTGAGCATAGTGCCGGTGCTTCTTTTTCTCCTAACCCTATTTATTTTGATCCGGAAAATATTGTTAAGCTTGCCATAGAAGGCGGCTGTAATGGTGTGGCTTCAACGTTTGGTGTCCTGGGTATTCTTAGCCGGAAGTATGCTCACAAAATTCCGTTTATTACCAAGATCAATCATAATGAATTTCTGAGTTATCCAAATCGTTACGATCAAACCATGTTTGGTAGTGTAAAGAGTGCATGGAATATGGGCGCAACGGGAATTGGTGCAACAATTTATTGGGGAAGTGCTGAAAGCGCTAAACAATTGAAGGAAGTGGCCGAAGCTTTTGAATATGCTCATGAACTTGGCATGTGCACAATATTATGGTGCTATTTAAGAAACAATGCTTTTAAGGTAGAAGGCATAGATTATCATACAAGTGCTGATCTTACCGGCCAGGCAAATCACCTTGGTGTAACTATCCAGGCTGATATTATTAAGCAAAAAATGCCAACTAATAATGGTGGATATAATGCTACGAAGCATGGTAAAACATCAAAGCTTGTGTATGAAAATTTAGTAACAGATCATCCAATTGATCTTTGCCGTTATCAGGTTTTAAATTGCTATAGCGGCCGTGTAGGCCTGATCAATAGTGGTGGTGAAAGTCTGGGTGACACTGATCTTCAGGAAGCAGTAACTACAGCCGTTGTAAATAAAAGAGCTGGTGGTATGGGATTAATTCTTGGAAGAAAAGCTTTCCAAAAACCTTTTGAGCAAGGTATTGAGTTACTTGAAGCTACCCAGGATGTTTACCTGGATAAAGAAATAACTTTAGCATAAGGCAGGTGAAAATTTAAAAGTAAAAAACACATAGAAAGAGTTTAGACTTTTTACTTTTTGATTTTAAATTTTGATATGAAACAGGAAGAAGATTTTGACGCTAATTTGGCGGGTGAAGATGGTGAAGGTGAAGAATCAAAACGCCGTTGGTTTCGCCGTATCAAAAAAAACATTACTACTTCAACAAAGGATAAAAAAGAAGCACCTGATGGCTTGTGGACAAAGTGCCCGCAATGTAAGCTTACCTTAACAGTTAGCGAATTAAGGGAAAATCTTTTTGTGTGTCCTAAATGTGATTATCATCATAGAATTGGCAGCGCAGAATATTTTGATGTATTATTTGACGAGGGAAGCGATACGGAACTTTTTGATAAGATCCGCTCAAAAGATCACCTGGGCTTTGTAGATCTAAAGCCTTACAGCAACAGGTTAGCTGATGCCTATTCCAAAACAAATATCCACGATTCAATAACGGTATCGCACGGTAAAGTAAATGAGTTGGACATTGTGGTAGCCTGTATGGATTTTGAATTTATTGGCGGCAGTCTCGGCAGTGTGATGGGAGAAAAAATCGCCCGGGCCTGCGACTATTGTATTAAGCACAAAGTTCCCTTCATGATCATCAATAAAAGTGGCGGTGCAAGAATGATGGAAAGTGCTTTTTCATTAATGCAATTGGCTAAAACTTCCGGTAAGCTCAACCAGTTATCAGATGCCAAAGTGCCTTACTTCTCCTTGTGTACTGATCCCACATTTGGTGGCACAACAGCGTCGTTTGCTATGCTGGGAGATATTATTATGGGTGAACCCGGCGCATTAATTGGCTTTGCCGGCCCACGGGTAATAAAAGAAACTATTAAGAAAGATTTGCCGCCTGGCTTTCAGCGCAGCGAATTTTTATTGGAGCATGGCTTCCTGGATTTTATAGTGAACAGGAAAGAATTGAAAGAAAAGATCAACCAGCTATTACAGCTTTTTAAAAGTTGATTTTCAAAATTATATTTACCTTGAAGGCAGCAGGTTTCTGCTGCTTTTTATTTTCATCTATGGAACTTTCAAATAGAAAAGCTTATTACGAATATTTTTTTGAGACAAAATATATTGCCGGTTTGGTCTTGACCGGAACAGAGATAAAATCGATACGTGCAGGCAAAGCAAGCTTTAATGACAGCTATTGCATTTTTGATAAAGGTGAACTTTATGTAAAAAGTTTACACATTAGCGAGTATGCTTTTGGCACTATAAACAATCATCAGCCTATGCAGGAGCGCAAATTACTTTTGCAAAAAAAAGAATTAAAAAAACTCGAAAATAAGATCAAAGAAAAAGGATACACTATTATTCCGTTACGCATTTTCATTAGTGAAAAAGGTTTTGCTAAAATGGAAATTGGTTTGGGCAAAGGGAAAAAAGTTTACGACAAAAGAGAGACAATAAAGGCACGTGAAACAGACAGAGATGTCAAGAGAAAATATAACGTATAAGTAATTGCCGGAAACTTAAAAATAATGACGGCTTAACACTCACTCAAACTTAGGGGAACATTAATTGCTAATCCCCCATCAGCAGTTTCTTTGTATTTGCTGTTCATGTCCATTGCGGTGTCCCACATAGTTTTAACTACTTTATCTAAACTTACTTTTGCATAGTCAGGCGCACTTTGTAAAGCAAGCTGGCTGGCGGTTATAGCCTTTATTGCCCCCATTGCATTTCGTTCAATACAGGGGATTTGAACCAGTCCACCAATCGGGTCACATGTCATGCCAAGATGGTGTTCCATAGCTATTTCAGCCGCCATCATTGCCTGTCTTTGGGTACCTCCCATACATTCAGTAAGGGCTGCTGCTGCCATAGAAGATGATACACCAATTTCAGCCTGGCAACCACCCATTGCAGCGGATATGGTCGCCCCTTTTTTAAATATGCTTCCTATTTCAGAGGCGGTAAGTAAAAAACGAACAATCTGCTCGTTTGTGTTTGCTTTGCAAAAAATTGTGTAGTAAGCTAAAACTGCCGGTATCACGCCGGCTGCGCCATTCGTAGGCGCAGTCACAACTCTACCAAAAGAGGCATTTTCTTCGTTTACTGCCAAGGCAAAACAACTCACCCAGTCTAAAATATATTTGAAATCATTACCGCCGGTTTGTATCGCATTTGTCCAACTTTTATAATCGTTATATTGAGTATTGCCTAGTAATTTTTTATTTAAAGCAAACGCTCTTCGTTTAACATTTAAGCCACCAGGCAATATCCCATTTGTGTTGCAACCGCGATAAATACAGTGTTTCATTACATCCCAGATTCTTAACAATCTTGCGTTTGTATCTTGTTCGGGTCTCCACGCATTTTCATTTTCCATTACAATCTCGCTGATGTTAAGACCGGTTTTTATACACCAATGCAATAGATCATCTGCATCATTAACAGGAAAAGGCAAAATAGTTTCGCCGGCATCGTTGAGTTGTTCACCTTCTTTAATAACAAAACCTCCGCCAATAGAATAATAAGTTTCAGCAATATTTTCACCATTGTTAAGCTTGACCAAAAAAGTTAAGGCATTCGGATGGAGAGGCAATGTCTCCGTATAAAGAAATTCTATATCAGTAGCAGGATCAAAATCTATGGAATGATTGCCATCAAGAACGAGTTGTTGATCTGTTGCAATTATTGCAATCGATTCTCTGATTATATCAATATCAAATGTTTCGGGATCTGCGCCTGATAAGCCCAATTGAACAGCAATATCAGTTCCATGACCAACGCCTGTTTTGGCTAATGATCCATACAATAATATTTCGATGGCGTCGACGGAATATAACGCATTCTTATCTTTTAGAGACTTGATAAATTGCAAGGCTGCACACCATGGACCAAGCGTATGACTGCTCGAAGGACCCACTCCTATTTTAAACATGTCAAAAACAGAAATGGCTTCGTGTGGCACAAAAAAATATTTGTTTAACTAAGTTAAACGATTAATAATCCACGTTAAGAATTTAGAGACAAATTTTAATTTGTATTAGAAAGCGCCAATAGATTTATATCAAAAATTAGCATTGAATTAGCGGGAATAACCACCACACCATTTTCTTTTATATCTGTAGCACCATAGGCTAATGAGGGTGGAATGTATAAGATAATTCTTCCAGCTTCTTTTATCAAAGGCAACCCTTTTTGCCAACCTGGAATTACTCTTCCTAACTCAAAGGTTGCGGCAGTTGTATCTGAACCTGCATCGAAGATTGTGCCGTTTTTTAGTGTCCCTTTGTAGGTTACTTTAAGTATTGTGCAGAGGTTATTAATACTTGCACCGGTGCCGGGATTGATAATTGAATAATATAAACCTGAAGCATGTTTTGTTGCAGTGAGGTTATTTGAATCTAAATAAGCTTGAACAGAATCGGATTCAACCTGCGGTGCTACAAGAGATGACTCCGTATAGCCGCAGACGCTATTCTCTTTACTCTTTAAACAACCTGCCATCAATAAGATTATAAAACCTAAACCAAGAATCTTTTTCATCTTTTTTTTATGCAAATAACTGATTTATTTTAATTGCTCTTTATGTTTTAACTCCTTATATAACTGCTCATTATTTTCCCAGGTAAATTTCATTTTAAATATGGCTATGAAAAGTGAAATAGCAATCACGGCAATAATGACAACAACTATTTGAGAAGGGGAAATGTAGATCATCCTTTTATACCAATCATGAAATAGTACACTTATCAAGATTGGCAAACCAAATAAAATGCCCATCGGCAAGCCCACGGCAATACCATATATCGATCGCTTTTGCTTTAATCTATTCTTCTCCCAATATTCTAAAAACAATTTTTCCTGATCAGTAACCATTATGCAAAAATAGTCAACCAGGCTATTTATAAATTTACCTTAAGTTATGTTATAGCATTTTTGCAAAGTGGTCATTTATGGGTAGGTTTGTCGGGATTAAAAACAGTCATGTGAAATTAGACAAGGTATTAGTACTCCACCTCATTAAACATAAGTTTGCTTCTCTACAAGGTATTGGAACTTTTAAATTAGATTCAACAGTGGCGCTGCCAGCGGAGCAGGATAAAGACTTTTATATACCGGAAAGTGCCATTCTTTTCAACTATAACCCGAAAGCTGGCGAGGATGAAGAACTCATTCATTCGATAGTTGAACATACCAAGAAGATTTATCCTTTAGCATCTGCTGATCTTGATTCTTTTTTGATGCTTGGCAGACAATTTTTAAATATTGGTAAACCCTTCAGACTTGAAGGTTTAGGTACGTTAGATAAGGCACAAACCGGGGAACTTGTTTTTATTGCCGGCGTGTTTAACGAGCCAAGAATTGATGTCCCCAGGAGCAATAAAGAACAAGACACAGAAGTGTCGTCAGGACTGTTTAATGATTACAGTAAGGTACCACAGGATAACACTAAAAAAGTTATCGGCATTATCACCGGTGTAATAATTCTTGCACTTGTTTCCTGGGCTTTATATCATTTTTTATCAAAGGCAAGTAACGATACCTCAACGATTCCTGTAAATAATGATACGCTTACTGTAAAAGACAGCGCTAAAAATGTTATACCATTGATGCCTGACACTTTGCAAAATCAGACTGCTATATTGCGTGATTCAGTCACCGATAGTGCTTATACGTTTAGGGTTAAACTCAAAGAAAAAATTGGCAAGAATGAAGCGCTGAAAACTTTTAATCGACTGAGCGCTGCAGGTAATAAAGTCGCCATATCAACTACCGATTCTTTTACCTATTCACTATATCAGTTGTTTAAATTGCCACTTTCTGATACAGCTAAAATTAAAGACTCATTAAGCCTTCTTTATAAAGAACCTGTAAATGTTGAGGTAAAATAATCTTCTATAACTGGAAGTTATCAAAACAAAAAAGCAGTCGGTTAAGACTGCTTTTTTATGTAAGATTATAAAAACTAGTTTACAAACTTGGCGTCAGCGGTATCATATTTAGTTTGGTAAGATTTTACCTTATCAGCCTGATTTAAACTTTGATAAATTCTCTGCATAAGATCAGCAACTGATTTGTATTTAGATTTTTCTTCTTTTTTGAAACCTGCTTCTAAAGAAGTTAAAGCTTTTTCTCCATATGGTAATGCCTTTTCAAAACTGGTTTTGGCCTGCGCATTAAAATCAGCCTTAGCTTTTACATCTTCAGGCTTAGTACCTTTAACTTTATTCGCTTGCTCTTTAAGATCAATACCGGCATTGAAATAATATTGACTGTAAAGCCAGTTAGTATTCACGTCATCAGCCTTCATGCCATAAGCCTTTTCCAATTCAGCACCAACTGTCTTTAAACGTTCTTCACGATTGTCAATTTTCACACCTGCATCGCTGTTATAAACATAGTTAAACATTTCATTTGCGTAATTAAAGTGATAAGTCATGCTATCAGGATATGCAGCGACAACATCACTATATCTTGCAAATAATGCGTCATAATTTTTTGCAGCTCTATAATAATCTAAAGTGATTGCATCAAAATAATCATCTTTAGGAAAATTTTTCTTACCAAGAGCCGCATACTTCAAAAAGTTAGTAGAATCTTTTGCATCTTTATAACTTAACGCAAGCCATTGGTAGGGTAGATTGTAACCGGTAGAACCATCTTTTGTGCCTGTAATTCCTTTATCGGCAAGCATTTTAAAATAGACTGCAGCTGTATCTTTTTTATCAGCGTTTAGTGCCGCTTTTCCGATGTTAAAAACAAGCGCAGTATCAATTTCAGACAGGGCCCATTTTTTTCCATAAATATAACGGCCTACTTCGTTAGCCTTTATGAAGTTGCTCATAGCTTTTTCAAAATCTGCCTTATTTTGAGAAGTAGCCGCTGTATTAAAATCAGCAACGCCGGCATCATAATAACCTGAGTAAAGATCAATGATTGGTTTGTATTGATCCTGTGTCAACACTAGTAACAATTTGTTATCCTTGTCCAGATCAACAGCTTGTCTGAAGGCGTCATAAGCCGTTGCACGTGCATTTGGGTCTAATGCTTTAAATTGATCATTAGTTGCAATACTTCCATAAACCTTGCTTTTTACATAAAGCCCCTCTGCATTTGTAGGGTTCTTTGCAGTAAAGCCATCTATTTCATTTTTTGCTTTATCTAACTGCTTTGAATCTAAAAGATTTTTAGCCTTTTTTAAATCCTGAGCAATCATAACATTAAATGAAAAAAGCAGCAAACCACTAAAAATGATTTTTTTCATGTTGTATTTTTTTTGTTGATAATTAAGAGTTTTCAAAAATTAATTGTCCTTTTCTTCAACTTCCGTGTC
>JBDSRT010000064.1:0-16809 GCA_039929165.1 Ginsengibacter sp. | reverse complement strand
GTAAATCTCAAGATGAATTAATGCAAGTGAGCTAAAAAAAACCGCCTGTTTGTAGGGCGGTTTTTTTTGTAAAAGAGACTTATTTATTTAAGAACGCTAAGTTGCCTAACTATTGTTTCGCCTGATTCTTCACCAGTCATCTTAATTATATAGTTTCCTTTTTGAAGGTTATTCAAGTGAACCTGATTGCTGTTAGTAAGAGAAACCTTTTTAACCAGGCGACCACTGTGATCCATAACACTAATCGTCACCGGTTCACTTAAATCGTTTATTGAAACCGTTGCTGCAGATGTAGTAGGATTAGGAAAAACTTTAAAGTCTGAAGCAATTCCACTTCCCTTTACAGACTTGATACTTGTATAGGAATAGGTGCCATCAAGATCAATCATTTTAATCCGATAAAAACTTACACTACTGCTAACATTTGTTTTGTCATTAAAAGAATATGTATTCAGGCTACTTGTATTTCCTTTGGCATCAATGGTTCCAATACTTTGAAAACCTTTTAGTCCTATTGAACGTTGAATTTCAAAACGACCTGAGTTTATTTCCTGTTCGGTCTCCCAACGCAGTTCAACCGCTGCAGGTTTACGTTGAACACCGAAATTGCCAAGTACTACTGGCAATGGGTTGCCCTGTGGCGCAGAAACAGTGTCACAGGGGGGATTTCCACTGCCACACACGCCGTCTGAGAAAACTAATTTATATGTATAAATTCCGTTGCATCGTGCAACAGCAGCTGAAGCTATACCCACCTGATCAGCTATTGAAGAAATGTCCCTACAACCTTGATTTATCAGTACACCGTTACAGTATACGAAATATTTAAAGTTGCTTTGCTGATCAACATCCGCAACTACAACAAACGTACTTTTTCCTGCTACAGGATAAAATAATACATCAACATAATTGGGACAACGTTGGGCAAAGCCAGACACTATGGTTAAACAAAAAGCAACAAGCAAAGTAAAATTTTTCATTTGGTAATTTTTTAGGTGAGGGATAGTGATTGATAGGTTATTGAAACGTTATGAGTGTAGAAATAAATAGTAATTGTTTCATATTACTGAAAAAATTACAAAGCTTTTGAAAAGGCTGTGTTAGATAAAACAGTGTGGCTAGAAGTTTTGATAAGTTCAATGGATATTGAAGATAAACAAACTTAAAATTTTTTTAGTAAATAGATTAAATAAAAAGTTGAAGAAGAAATGTCTCGAAACAACTATTTAATACATTAATGTTTTGATGGCAGAGGTTTATATTATTTCACCTGTTTTTGCATAGGATTGCCGCCAATGCTTTGGCCACGTGAATTTATTTTGGCTTTATATAATTGAAATTTACTTGGCACTTCAACTGTGGGCCATACGTTATTAGCTTCATTAATATCTGCAGTTTCTTTCATAGGATCAATAAGGATACTTTTTACTTCTTTGCTTTTTACAAACACTTTAGAAACCGCATTTTCATTTTTCCTCCAAACCTGCGCCGCAATCCGTTCTATTTCTTTTGTGCCGTCACTATAACTCCATTCAATTATAATAGGCATAACCAGCCCACCTTTATTAGTAAGGTTCAACTGGTAAACAAATTTATTTTTGGCAAGATCTGTCTTTTGAGTCTGCGATAAAGTATCCTCATATTGAACGCTTTTTATATCATAAGAAGTAGTATCAACATTTACTTTTCCCCGTGCATAATTATAGTAGAAGTCACGAAGGCTCGTATCAGCGTCAACAGCAAAAACAATGCTTTTGTCTTCCCTGTTCCTGATCTTGGAAATGTCTTCAAATGTATTTAATAATGGTTTAGCAACCTTTTGCTGTATTAAAGTTTCCTGTCTTTGGGGGCTGGAAGTAAGATCAGGCACAAAAGCGATAACAGAATCCAAGGAAATATCACAAGGCTCGATACCATAAAACCAGCCACGCCAAAACCAATCTAAGTCTTCTGCGCTGGCATCTTCCATTGTTCTAAAAAGGTCTGCAGGCGTAGGGTGTTTAAAAGCCCATCTTCTGGCATATTCTTTAAAAGCATAATCAAATAATTTTCTTCCCATTATAGTCTCTCTCAAAACATTAAGCGCTGTTGCGGGTTTACTGTAAGCATTGTAACCAAACTGAATAATGTTTTCACTGTTTGTCATAATAGGCTCAAGCTGATCTTTAGGCATTTTCATATAATCAACAATTTTGAATGCCGGGCCACGGCCAACCGGATATTTATTATCCCAAAGATCTTCAGCCAAATATTGACAAAACGTATTTAAACCTTCGTCCATCCAGGTCCACTGGCGTTCATCGCTGTTAACAATCATCGGGAAAAAATTATGACCAACTTCGTGTATAACAACGCCAAGCATACCATATTTAGTTGCTTCACTATAGGTGCCATCGTTTTCTGCACGGCCATAATTAAAGCATATCATAGGATATTCCATACCATTAGCAGCTTCAACACTTTGAGCAACTGGATAAGGATAGGAGATAGTAAACTTTGAATATGTTTTTACAGTATGTGCTACAGCCTTGGTTGAATATTTTCTGTATAAAGGATAAGCCTCTTTACCATAAAAGCTCATACACATGATCTTTTTGCCATCAACCGTTATAGGCATAGCATCCCAAATAAATTTGCGGGACGATGTCCAGGCGAAATCCCGTACCATATCGGCTTTAAAAATCCAGGTTTTTTTCTGCGTTGATTTTGCAGCTTCTTTTTTTGTTGCTTCTTCAATTGTAACTACTTCTAATGGTTCTTTAGCAGTTTGCGCAGCTTGCCAGCGCTTGTATTCCGTAGCACCAAGTACCTGCTGATAGTTCTGACATTCGCCGGTTGAACCGACCACATGATCCGCAGGAACAGTCATTTGAACTTTGAAGTTTCCAAATGTTAAAGCAAATTCTCCGCTGCCTACGAACTGGTGATTTTGCCATCCCTGGAAATCACTGTATACACACAATCTTGGATACCATTGCGCAATTGTAAAAAGCGTGTTACCATCACCCGGAAAATATTCATAACCACCACGGCCGCCAATTGTCATCCTGTTGGGGATATTATAAAACCAGCTCACGTTAAAAGCAAATTTTTGCCCGGGCTTCAATGGTGTTGGCAATTCAACCCGCATCATAGTTTTATTGACGGTGTAAGCCAAAGGTCTGCCGGCTGCATCGGTAAGTTTTGTAATGATATCGCCATAAACTTTATCTTTTTGGGATGACAGGTTTTTAAAGGCAGCATCTGTTATCACTTTTTCCATGCGATTACCTGTCTGATAGCCAGAATTATTCGTATCGCTATGTTCGTTCTCATCAAGTTGCAACCATAAATAGGTTAATACATCCGGCGAATTGTTATAGTAAGTCACAGTCTCTTTGCCAGTCAATTTCAAATTAGGTTCATCAAGCTCACAAACTATATCATAATCACAACGCTGTTGCCAATATTTTGGTCCCGGGGCGCCACTAGCCGTCCTATATTCATTAGGCGTAGGCAGTATTGTACCAAGCTGTTCAAACGCATTACCATGGTTCGAAGTTGGATTATTTTTAATATCCTGGGCGCTTACAAAAGGTATAATAGAGAAATAGAACAGGCCTGACAAAAGAAGTGTCTTCATTAAACTGGTTTTATGAATTGGATTAGCAGAAATTATTACGGAATTTTTGAAAAATACCCCAGACTTTTGTTTTTTGATTAGCTCCCGAAATGATGAATAAAACGTTGGTATCAATTTTTTTAGTGTTAAGTCTTAGCTCAAACCGGGCGTTGCAAATATCGGAATCTCACTTAGAAAATAAGCATCCGTTTTTTGTAACTGTTACTGAAATGCTTTTTGATTCTACTGAATCGCAATTACAAGTAAGCTGTAAAATTTTTACAGATGACTTTGAAGAGACTTTAAGGAAAACTTCTGCAGGCAAGATTGATCTTTTAGATTCCAACTTAAAGCCAAAAATGGATTCACTTGTTGCAGATTATTTTGGCAAACATCTTCAGGTAAAAGTTGATAATGCCGATTTGCGATTAAAATATTTGGGTTTTGAACAGGAAGATGATGCTATAATATATTACTTACAGATTGATGACCTCAAAAGAATTAAAAAGATAGAGGTTACAGATGATCTCCTGTTTGAATATAAAACCTTGCAAACAAATCTTGTCCATGTAACGGTTGGCGGTATTAGAAAAAGCGCAAGATTAAATAATCCGCAAGCTAAAACGTCCTTTGAATTTTAAAACTTATATTTCTTCCAGTTCCTCTTTTATGTTGTCAGATATTTTTACAAGTATTTTGTCTATTCGGTGACCATCCATATCAATGATCTCAAAGCCGAAGCCTTTCCAGCTAAAGGTTTCGCCGGTTTGAGGAATGTGCTTTAATTCGTGTAGTATAAATCCGGCAAGCGTATCAAAATCATATTCATCAATATTAACCAGGTCAGTTTGGCCAAACTTCATCAAGAAATTATAAAATTGAATTTGAGCATCTACGAGAAAAGTACCGTCCTGTCTTTCTACGATAGAATAATCATCATCTTCAACTTCCGGAATATCACCGACAATTGCTGTAAGGATATCTTTAATGGTGACCATACCATTTAATGTGCCGTATTCATCCACAATGAATGCATAATGAATTTTTGTTTGCTTAAATTTTTCCAGCAATTGATAAGCTGAATTATTCTGCGGCACAATTAGAGCCTTTTTTACAAAATCGCCGAGCGGCGCATTAGGTTGTAAAAACAGATCTTTCAAATAGATAACACCAAGAATATTATCAATTTCCCCGTCACATACAGGGTAAACCGAATGCAGATAATTTTCAATTTTATTCTTTACAAGATCACTATTGTCTTTTACATCAAGCCAAACTATATCCGTACGGTGCGTCATCAGAGAAGTAATATTTCTATCGCCAAGATGGATAACTCTTTCAATAATTTCCTTTTCATCTTCTTCAATTGCGCCCTGTTCGCTGCCTTCGTTTATAAGGGCTTTAATTTCTTCTTCCGTTACCTGGTTATCTGTTGAAGGTTTTATGTTGAATACTTTAAAGACAAAATTCGTTATGATATTAAGTAACCAAACTACAGGGTAAGTAATCCTGCTGAGCAATTGCATAGGTTTCGCAACAATTCTGGCAATGCGTTCAGGTTTTAAGATACTCAAGCGCTTTGGTAAAAGCTCGCCAATAATGATTGATAAAAAAGTAATTGCTATTAAAACGATGACTGTTGCGGCCGTATGTGCATAAGGATTCAACCAGGCAATTTTCTCTAGTGTAGGCACTAAGTGTTTACTTAGGTTTTCAACAAATACACCGGATAAAATAGAGATAAGCGTTATAAATATTTGTGCGGTAGATAAAAATACTTCAGGTTTTTCCTGGAGCTTAAGGGCAACTTTTGCATTTGTGTCGCCTTTACCAGCTTTTGATTCCAAACGTGAACGTTTAGCTGAAATTAATGCCAGCTCACTCATCACCACCAGCCCGTTTGCGACAATTAGGCATAATAAAATTAAAACTTGGGTCATATTGAATTTTGCAGGCCTAAACTATAAAAGCCTATTTTCTTAATAAAAATCTTTCCGGTAATATATCCAATGATACATCCTACCACCGCTCCGCCGGCAACATCCAGCGGAAAATGAATGCCAACATATACCTGGGTATAAGAGATTAGAAAGCTCCAAGCAAAAAGCAGGCCCCACCATTTTGACACATCTTTTTTGAAAGTAGTATAAATAAACATAGCTACAGCAAAATGGTTTGCCGCATGCGATGAGGTGAAGCTTGAATTGCCCGGACAATAATTAACGATGAGTCTAACAGTATCAGCGAGTTCAGGATTTTGGCATGGTCGCAATCTTAGCACTGTGCCTTTAATAAGCCGGCTGCTTATTAAATCAGTTACTGATGCTGTCACAATAAAAAACAAAGACCAAACCCAGCCACGCTTGCCAAAATTTAAGGGTGCAAAAACCAATAGAAAAAAATAAAGCGGAATCCATAAATAAGATTGGCGAAGAAAAGGCAAAAAGTTGTCCAGGGCTGAATCATGCCACTCTCCATTTACTTTATTAAAAAGCCAATGATCTATAGTAGTTAAAGTTTTCAGCACAATTAAGGCATTATATCTATTAAGCCTTGCTTAGTTTTTTAGCTATCATTATTAGCCTTGGCGACTTTTTCACATCGTACTGGTCGAAGTCATAGTTACCAAAAACTTCCTGTATTTGCAATCCCTGGTAAGCAAACATATCTGTAAAATCTCCGAGATTAAATTTGTTTACTTTTTCGGTGTATTGCAATGGCTCATCAAGCGCATCATCTTCTATAACAATTTTTTTATAGAAATAATCTTCATCATACCACTTAGTAACATAATAATTTACGCCTTCAACTTCCAATTCACTTTTATGTATCAAATGGTCTTCAGCATAATGTACATTTAAATAATCAAGTACAAATATGCCGCCCGGCTTTAGAGATTGGCTAATGGTTCGTATGCTGTTATCATGTTCACGCCTTGTTCTAAAATAGCCAAAACTTGTAAAAAAATTAAATGCATAATCAAAATAATTTATCCAAAAAGGTAACCTCATGTCATGCATAAAAAATTCCAGATGGTTTGTTTCAAAAGCTTTGGCTTTACGTATGCTATCTTCGGCGAGGTCTGTTCCCGTTACGTCAAAGCCTTTTGATGCCAGTTGAATTGAATGCCGACCCCTGCCACAAGCCACATCCAGCATTCTTGAACCTTGTAAGGGTTGTAGGTAATTAATTAATTTATCAATGAAATTTGCGGCTTCTTCTATATCCCGGTCAAAATATAAAGCATGATAGTATGGTGAATTAAACCAGTTTTCAAACCAGGCTTTGTCAAACATTAATGATTAATCTTTTTGCAAATGTAAATGGTAATTAATAATCGTCTTATTTACACTCTGGCAACATATTTTTTTAGCCGCAAATACATTCGCTTTTATTTGGCAAATGGGTTTGGTACCTTAAAACTCTTGCTCTATTTTTAATTACATTTGCAACCTTAAAACACAGGAAAAGTGTCATTGATCAAAAGTATTTCTGGTATCCGCGGCACAATTGGCGGCAAGCCCGGCGAAAATCTTTCACCTCTGGATATTGTAAAATTTACGGCAGCTTTCGGCAGCAGACTTTTACTGCAAAATATTTCTAAAAAAATTGTAATTGGTCGTGATGCCAGGTTAAGTGGGGAAATGGTAAGTAATCTTTCCGCCAATACATTAATTGCCCAGGGTTTTGAAGTTATAGATCTAGGTATAACGACAACGCCAACTGTTGAAATAGCTGTAAAGATGGAAAAAGCGGCGGGTGGAATAATTTTTACAGCCAGCCACAATCCTAAAGAATGGAATGCACTCAAACTTTTAAATGCCGAGGGTGAATTCATTGATGCAGATGAAGGCGCAGCTATTTTGAAGCTCGTAGAAAATGAAAGTTTCACTTTTGCGTCTGTTGAAAAACTTGGGTCATATGTTACCGATGACTCTTACATGCACGAGCATATTGAAGGCATCATCAATTATGACCTTGTTGATTGTGAAGCCATCCGCAATGCTAAATTTTCTATTGTAGTTGATGGCGTTAACAGCAGCGGCTCTCTATATGTAAAAGCATTACTGAAAGCGTTAGGCGTAAAGAGTATTAGTGTTATTAATGAGGAGATGACCGGGCGGTTCGCTCACAATCCTGAACCTTTACCAGAGCATCTAACGGCCTTAAGTACTGAAGTAAAAAAACATAAAGCCAGTTTAGGTATTGCAGTAGACCCAGATGTTGATCGGTTGTGTTTTGTTTGCGAAGACGGCAGCATGTTTGGTGAAGAATATACTTTGGTTGCCGTAGCAGATTATGTGTTAAGCAAGAGGCCTGGCAATACCGTTAGCAATCTATCTTCTACAAAAGCTCTAAAAGATATCACTGCTAAATATGGCGGCACTTATTATTCATCTGCTGTTGGTGAGGTAAACGTTGTACAAAAGATGAAAGAAGTAAATGCTGTTATCGGTGGCGAAGGAAATGGCGGAATAATTGTGCCGGACTTTCATTATGGAAGAGATGCATTAATTGGCATCGCTTTATTTTTAACACACCTGGCCCATTCTGAAAAAAGCATAAAACAATTAAGAAAAACTTACCCTGATTATTTTATTTCAAAAAATAAAATGGTGCTAAATAATAACGTGAACATTCAGGATGTTTTTAAAAAGATAGAAGAGAAGTATAAGAAAAATCCTATTAACACTATTGACGGTTTAAAGATAGAGTTTGATAATGATTGGGTTCACTTGAGAACAAGTAATACTGAACCCATCATCAGGATATATTCTGAGAGCAACTTTGAAACAACCGCGCAGAACATTGCCCGTAAGCTGATGAAAGACATTAGCGAGGTAATGTAATTTCATTGGATTTCCTGTTATAATTTTTCATTTTGCAAAGAATTTATTTAGACAATGCAGCAACAACTTCACTTGATCCGGAAGTACTTGATGCGATGATGCCATATCTCACCGAGAAATTTGGTAACCCGTCGTCAATATATTCTTATGGCCGGGAAACAAGAATGGCTATTGAACTTGCCCGTAAATCAGTAGCAAAAATTTTGAATGCACATCCTGCTGAAATTTTTTTTACTAGTGGCGGAACAGAAAGTAGCAACACTGCAATTCATGGAGCAATAAATGATCTTGGCTGTAAACGCATCATAACATCTCCAATTGAGCATCACGCAACACTTCATACAGTTGAGGAGATCAGCAAAAATCAGTGCATACAATTAAGCTTTGTTGAAGTGCTTCATAACGGCCATATTGATCTTTCCAGTCTTGAAGAGCTTTTACAATCCTCTCAAGAAAAATGTCTTGTTACATTAATGCATGCCAATAACGAAATAGGTAACATTCTAAATATACATGCCGTAGGGGACTTATGTAATAAATACAAGGCCATTTTTCATTCTGATACGGTGCAAACGGTTGGGCATTACCACTTTGATTTAAGAAACACACCTGTTCACTTTATAACCGGTGCGGCGCATAAATTTCATGGTCCAAAAGGTATTGGTATTTTGTACATCAATGAAAATGTAAAGATTAAATCTTTTATTAACGGTGGTGGACAGGAAAGAAATATGCGTGCCGGTACAGAGAATTTGTATGGCATTGTTGGCTTTGCCAAAGCACTTGAACTGGCTACTAAAAATCATGCACAGGATAGAAAGACGATAACTGATTTGAAAACTTATATGTTTACCAAATTGCAGTCACAAATTCCTGAAGTAGTATTCAACGGGGACGTGCAAGGCGAAAGCTTATATACCGTTTTAAGCGCTAACTTCCCCAGATCTGAAAAATCTGAAATGTTGTTATTTAATCTTGATATCCATAACATCTGCGTCAGTGGCGGAAGTGCATGTACGTCCGGCGCAGATATAGGCAGCCATGTTATAAAAGCTATAAATAATGATCCTAATCAGGTTACAGTTCGTTTCTCATTTAGCAAACACAACACTACACAACAAATTGATGAAGTAATTAGCAATTTAAAAGTGCTTATCTAAATTACTATTCTACATAACTTAATTTATTGATAAGTGCGTTGGGCAATTTTGGTAACTTTTTTCTTTCTATTAAGAAAGTTGAAAGACTTTCCAAATCCTTAAACACAAAATGGCTGTCCAGGGCACCCTGTAGATAGCCTGCACCGCTGGTGTTACCAGTGCCTTGCCGCATACCTATCATACGCCTTACCATCACTAAATGTTTATGTCGCCAGCCAGCCATTAAGTGGTCAATTTCGATAAGGCTATCTAATATCTGGTAAGAGGTTTGGAATACCGGAAAATCCCGATATAACATAATAAATAATGCTGCCTGTAAGGCGGTTGGAGAAAAGGCAGTGTTATCTGATTTTTCAGGACGAACACTTTTAACCTTAAACATTTTATCAAAGTAAAGTAGCTTACCCGTGTCAGCTTCATTAAGAGCCTCAGCATATAAATTTTGGTAAACATTTCAAAACGGATGCTGAGTTTGTGGATGACCTTTGTTTACTTCAAAATCTTCCCAATACTTTTTATCAAAGAAGGGCATGCGCTCCAGCCATGTATTTAATAACTCTAATAATGAGCTTTCGTTTTCGGTTTTTTCAAGATGATCTGCATCTGCTTTTGTCAAGCCGCCATCACCCGTTCTTGCATAATATTCTTTCTTATAGCGATCTGGCATTTTTAAACCAAGCTTAGTTTCGACAATCCTGAATTGCAAGCTTTGAAAACCTGATGATGACGCCAGTAGTGGCCTGAACTCAAGAAAGTCAAGCGGTGTCATAGTTTCAATAAGGTTTACCTGTTGGTTAAGTAATGCAAGGATCTGGATAACTCGTTTTAGGCGGTGTCTTACAAGATTAAGGTCTTCCGAATTGTCATCTATCTTTTGTTTGCCGAAAACATTCAGCACATAATCCAGTTCATAAATAATTTGTTTGAACCAAAGCTCATAAGCCTGGTGAACGATAATAAAAAGCAGTTCGTCATGAGCCGGTGCATTGCCGGGTTTATCACTTTCAGGGTGTTGTGCATTGAGTAATTGATTAAGCTTTAAATAATCGCTATAATACATTTTTTTCTCAGCCATAATAATAGATTGGGCTTCAAAGCTAAAATGTTACGAGGCCTTTATAATGATTATTTTTAAGGCTTAAATGTGTTAAAATGAAATGTATTAAACCGGCCGCTTTTTTGATCTTTACTTTTTTAGTCTTCACTGGAATATATGCCCAGTCGCCGCATCCTCAATGGACTTTACAAAGTAATATTTACGAAGTAAATGTTCGTCAATACTCACCTGAAGGTAACTTTAAAGGATTTACAAAACACTTATCAAGACTTAAGCAAATGGGTGTTGATATCTTATGGTTTATGCCAATAACGCCTATTGGTTTAAAGGGTAGAAAGATGACTGAAAGGGAGTTAGGAAGTTATTATTCAGTAAAAGATTATAAAGCAATTAACCCGGAATTTGGTACGATGCAGGATTGGAAAAGCCTCGTAAATAAAGCGCATGATATGGGTTTTAAGGTGATTACTGATTGGGTACCGAACCATACAGCTCCCGACAATGGCTGGATAGAAAGACATACCGATTTTTATGTGCTTGACAGTGCGGGGAAGCCCATGCCGCCTAACCCCGACTGGACGGATACACGTAAATTGAATTATAACAACATGGAGATGCAGGATAGTATGATCGCTGCAATGAAATTCTGGCTGACAAGTTCAAATATTGACGGCTTTAGATGCGATGTTGCCGGTGAAGTGCCGGACTCTTTTTGGATAAGATGTATTGCAGAATTGAAGACCGTAAAAAATGTTTTTATGCTGGCCGAAGCTGATAAACCAGACCTGCATGAGGCAGGCTTTGATGAAACCTACACCTGGAGTGTGATGAGCGCTATGACTGATTTTTATAATAAAAAATTATCACTGGCCGGGTTTGATTCAGTGCTTAACCATAATATAGCTAGGTTTCCGGCAAACGCTCAGCGCTTATATTTCACAGCTAACCATGATGAGAATAGCTGGAATGGCACAGAGTATGAAAAGTATGGAGATGCAGCAAAAGCTTTTGCCGTGTTCACGCAAACTTTTTATCAATCGCTTCCGCTTATGTACAGCGGCCAGGAAGAGCCTGAAACAAAGCGAATAAAATTCTTTGTACATGATCCTATCGAATGGAAGACCTATGCTTTGGAGCCATTTTATAAAATATTATTAACGCTTCGTAAAAACACGCCGGCACTGGCTTCAGATGCATCTTATAAAAAGGTAGTTACTGCAAATGATCATGCTGTGTTTGCATATGTGAGAGAAAAACAAGGTAGTAAAATAGCAGTAGTACTGAACCTCTCTGATCAGCCACAAAATTTCACCATCAAACAAACTGAGCTATATGGTAAAGTCAAAAATGTGTTTACATTAAAGACTGAAATACTTGGCAGCACGACGGTTTTTAGCATGAAGCCGTGGGAGTATCTCGTTTATAAATATTGATTGCTTTAAGCTGTTCTCCATTTGGAGAGGGCTCGGGTGCGGTCTATTTAACCTTCTCTTTTATTTCCTGAAGTTTTAAAAGCGCCTCAATCGGTGTAAGCCTGTTGATGTCGACTGCATTTAAAGTTTTTCTGATGTCTTCAAAAGCTTGTGAGTGTGCATCAAAAATGCTGAGTTGCATTTGGGGCATTGATAATTTTTTTACTGCTGAAGATATTTTTGATGTTGCAGTTTCCTGTGTATCGTCATCAACATTTTTGGCTTCAAGATGCTTTAGAATTTCATTGGCTCTCGCAATTAATGAAGGCGGCATGCCAGCCATTTTTGCGACGTGAATACCAAAACTGTGAACACTTCCGCCAGGCACCAGCTTGCGTAAAAAAATTATTTTATTGCCAACCTCTTTGTTGGAGACATGATAATTTTTTACTCTTGTCAATTTATTTTCGAGTTCATTTAACTCGTGATAATGTGTGGCAAACAAAGTCTTCGGTGCCGCCGGAGATTTATGTAAATATTCAACAATGCTCCAGGCAATAGAAATGCCATCATAGGTTGATGTACCGCGGCCTATTTCATCAAGCAGCACAAGGCTGCGGTTGGTGATGTTATTAATGATGCTGGCGGTTTCATTCATCTCAACCATAAAGGTGCTTTCACCGCTACTCATGTTATCACTGGCACCAACCCTGGTAAATATTTTATCAGTCAAAGGGATTTTAGCTTCTTCCGCCGGAACAAAACTGCCGATGTGCGCCATGATAGTGATGAGCGCTGTTTGCCGCAGTATGGCGCTCTTTCCACTCATATTTGGGCCGGTAAGAATAATGATCTGCTCGCTAGAAGGATCAAGAAAAATATCGTTGGCAACATACGCTTCGCCCACAGGAAGATGTCGTTCGATAACCGGGTGCCGGCTGTCTTTTAAACTCAATTCGTTGCCGTTGTGCAATTGCGGTTTTTTGTATTTATACTGCAAAGCATTGTTGGCAAAACAACTCAAACAATCTAACGTTGCCATTATAGCTGCATTAATCTGCATGGGCGAAATATAATCCTGCAACTCTGTGACCAGCCTATCATAAATGTCGGTTTCTATCTGCAGAATTTTATCTTCTGCGCCGGTTATCTTTTCTTCAAACTCTTTTAATTCCGGCGTTATATAGCGCTCACCATTTACCAATGTTTGCTTCCGCATCCACTCTGGCGGTACACGTAATTTGTGGGCATTAGTTACCTCCAGGTAATAACCAAAAACATTGTTGAAACCTATCTTAAGCGATGTTATTCCTGTTGCCTCAATTTCTTTCTGTTGAAGTTTCAGCAAGTGATCCTTCGCATTTTTTGAAATAGCTCTTAGTTCATCCAGTTCATCTGAAACCCTTTTATTGATCGCACCACCTTTATTGATCGCAACAGGTGGTGTGTCATGAATTTCAGCAATGATCTTATCATGAATATACTTACATGGATTAAGCGCATCACCAAGTCTTTGCAGATAATCATTTTCATGTTTGCTGCAAATATCTTTGATGGCGCTTACGTGTGCCAGGCCTTTAGCCAGGTGTAGCACCTCTCTTGGATTAACTTTTTTTGAAGGGATCTTACTCAACAGTCTTTCAACATCACCGGTTTGTTTGATGTGCTGAATGAGCTTCGTTCTTACATCTACATCTTTAATCAGCGATTCAACTAAGCCTGAACGTTCTTCTATTTTATTGATGTCGGTCAAAGGTAAAAGTATCCAGCGCTTGAGTTGCCGTGCACCCATTGGTGAAACTGTATTATCTAAAACTTTTAAAAGTGTTACATCCTTATCACCATAACTCAGCAATTCCAAGTTACGTATGGTAAACCTGTCCATCCATAAATGATCATCTTTATCAATCCTCTGTAAGGCGGTAATGTGTTGCAGGTTCGGATGTTCTGTATCTTTCAAATAATGCAGAATGGCACCCGCAGCTATAATACCTTCTTTAAAATTTTCAACACCAAAACCTTTAAGACTTTGTGTATCAAAATGTTTCAGCAAACTTTCCCTGGCATAGGTTTCACCAAAAATCCATTCATCAAGATTGTAGGTAAAATATTTATTGCCGAAAACAGATTTGAAATGTTTTTGTTGGTTGCGTTGAAAAATGATCTCTGCAGGGCTGAAGCTTTGTAATAATTTTTCAGCATATTCTTTATCGCCTTCTGCAATAAAAAATTCGCCGGTTGAGATATCAAGCAAAGAAAGGCCTAAAACATCTTCATTAAAATGAATGGCGCATAAAAAATTATTACGGTTATGTTCCAGCAATTTATCATTCGTTGCAATGCCGGGTGTTACCATTTCTGTAACGCCGCGTTTTACAATGCCCTTTACCGTTTTTGGGTCTTCAAGTTGGTCGCAAATGGCAACGCGATAGCCGGCCTTCACCAACTTATGCAAATAAGTATCAAGCGCATGATGCGGAAAGCCTGCAAGCTCTAATGATGTAGCCGAACCATTATTTCTCTTTGTAAGCGTAATACCTAACACGCCACTTGCAGTAATAGCATCACTGCCGAATGTTTCATAAAAATCACCAACACGAAACAGCAAAAATGGCATCAGGATATTTTGCCTTGATAGCATTGTGCTGCTGCATTAAAGGGGTTTCTTTTATTTCCGGCTTTGACATATTTTTTTAACAGGCGGCAAAAATACTGTTTTGAGTTTTGAGGCGGAAAGATAGCTGTTCAGGTTATTTTTGCACCAACAATGGATAATGGAATAAGGAAGTTAGAAATGGCGGAACTAAACCGCAAAAGCGTTTCTGAATTTAAGCAATCTGAAAAATTTCCCATAATTGTGGTATTGGAAAACATCCGGAGTATGCACAATGTGGGTAGTGTTTTTAGAACGGCGGATGCCTTTTTGATTGAAGCCATTTACATCTGTGGTTATACTGCCCAGCCGCCACGCAAAGAAATTGATAAAACCGCTTTAGGCGCTACAGATACGGTTTGCTGGAAATATTTTCCGACCAGTTTAGAAGCGATTACTGATCTACGGAAAAAAAAATATAAAGTATTTGCCATTGAACAGGCCGATAAAAGTATTGCCTTGCAAAAGCTGGAAGATTTTGAAAATAGAGGGCAGGCTTTGATTTTTGGTAATGAAGTTAGCGGCGTTGAACACTCAACTATAATGCAGTGTGATGGCTGCATAGAAATTCCGCAATTAGGGATGAAGCATTCATTAAATATCTCTGTTGCTGCAGGTATAGTGTTGTGGGAACTCATTCGTACAAGAATAAACCAGGACTAAAACAATCTCATTGAAAATTAAAAATTACTTATCTCTGGTAAAATTCAGTCACACCATTTTTGCCATGCCTTTTGCCTTGCTTGGTTTTTCGCTTGGGGTTTGGTCCAATGATGGCGGCTCTCATAAACCGCTCTGGCTAATACTTTTGCTAATAGTGTTATGTATGATTTTTGCGAGGAGCGCAGCCATGGGCTTTAACCGGCTTATTGATAAAAAATTTGATGCCCTTAATACAAGAACGGCCGTTCGTGAAATTCCGTCAGGAATAATCTCAGCACGAAATGCACTGACATTCGTATTATTAATGTCTGCGGCATTTTTAATCACTACGTTCTTTATTAATACTATTTGCTTTTTGCTGTCGCCGGTTGCCTTATTTGTAATACTGCTTTACAGTTATACCAAACGCTTTACGCCGCTTTGTCATTTGGTATTGGGCGTTGGTTTAAGCCTGGCACCAATTGGTGCATATCTGGCTGTGGTAGGGCATTTTAATATTTTGCCGGTTTTGATTTCCTTTACAGTTTTATTTTGGGTAAGCGGGTTTGATATTATTTATGCCTTGCAGGATGAAGAATTTGATAAGGCAAATAGACTACGATCTATGCCCCAATGGCTTGGTGGCTCAAAGGCTTTACGTGTAAGTGAATACCTGCATTTTTTAGCTATAGCCTGTTTGATTTATGCCGGATTTCAGCGGGAATTTGGTTGGCTATACTGGTTAGGAGTTATCGCTTTCGCTGGCTTTCTAATCTATCAACATTTGCTCGTAAAGCCTGGTAATCTCAAAAAAATAAATTTGGCTTTTTTTACGGCGAATGGCATCGCCTCGGTGGTGTTTTGTGTGCTGGTTATCGTTGATCTTTTTATTATTAACAAATAATATGGCAAGAGTAATGGCACTGGATTATGGATTGAGGCGAACAGGAATTGCTGTTACCGATCCGTTACAAATTATTGCACAGGGCCTTACAGCAGTAGACACAAAAGATTTAATGCCATTTCTTAAAAAATATTTTTCTACCGAAGCCGTCGAGCTTTTGTTGATTGGCTTACCAATAAATCTTGACGGCTCTGATACACATGGTACTTCACTTGTTCAAAAATTTATTCCTCTTTTAAAAAAGGAATTTCCTGAGCTTATCATAAAAACGGTAGACGAAAGATTCACTTCAAAGCTTGCTAAACAGGCAATGCTGGATATGGGTATGAAGAAAAAAGACAGACAGGTTAAAAAAAATGTTGATGAAATTTCGGCAACCATAATGCTGCAGGATTTCCTGAGAACAAGTATTTAATAAAGCGTTTTATATTGCAGGTTTAATTTTGTATTCTAAAATAATTTATAAAGGATGATCCTGCCAATTGTAGCATACGGTACTCCAATACTTAGAAAAGTTAGTAAAGAGGTTA
>JBDSRT010000063.1:0-2962 GCA_039929165.1 Ginsengibacter sp. | reverse complement strand
GCCATAAAAGGAAAGCATAATCAATATAACACTATGGCAGCAGGCCTTGCATCAATTGTGATGGATATCCGCAAAGAAAAAATAAGAGATGCCATCGCCACTTTTGAAAGCCTTGAGCACCGCATGGAAGCGGCAGGTATAATTAAAGGCGTAGAATTTATCAATGATAGCAAAGCCACTAATGTAAACAGCACCTGGTTTGCACTTGAAAGTATGGCAAAGCCTGTTATTCTTATTCTGGGAGGTATTGATAAAGGCAATGATTACAGCCTTATCATGGAACTGGTGAAAGAAAAAGTAAAAGCTATTGTATGCATGGGCACTGATAATCGTAAAATTCATGAGGCCTTTGGCAAACAGGTTGAGCTTATTGTAAATACTGAAAGTGCAAAAGATGCGGTGCAATCGGCTTTTCATTTTGCCAATAAAGGCGATGTGGTTTTATTGTCACCGTCATGTGCAAGTTTCGATCTTTTTAAAAATTATGAAGATCGGGGTAAGCAATTTAAAGATGCCGTAAAAGAATTGTAACTATTCAGCCGGGCAGATCAAGCCGGTTAAATAAAGATATTATGGGATGGTTCACTAACAATGAGTTTTCAGAAGCGCCGCCATATTCCTGGAGAAATGGTGGCGGACAGACTTTGCTTAATCGCACAAAAGGCGATAAAGTAATTTGGGCTATTGTAGTGTTATTAACGCTTATAAGCATATTAGTTGTTTATAGCAGCATCGGTTCACTTGCCTATAAAATGAATAAAAGCACTGAAAGTTATCTCTTTAAACAGATTGCTTTTATTGTGCTTGGCGTACTCATTATATATTTTGCTCACCGCGTTAACTATACCTTATACTCAAGGTTATCAACCATTCTCTTTCTTATATCTATTCCTTTATTGATTTATACATTGCAGTTTGGTAGTAGCATTAATGAAGCTAACCGATGGATAAAATTACCGGTCATTAATATGACTTTTCAAACTTCTGACCTTGCCAAGCTTGCTTTATTTATGTATATGAGCAAGCAATTAAGTAGGAAGCAAAACGTAATAAAAGATTTTAAAAAAGGGTTTCTTCCTTTGATCATACCGGTGGGTATTATTTGTGTGTTGATATCGCCGGCGAATCTGTCAACTGCTTTGCTCATTGGTGGCACCAGTTTACTCTTGATGTTTATAGGAAGGGTAAGCACAAAGCATATTATGATGATTGTAGGTATTGCTATGTTACCTGTGTTGTTATTAATATTTACGGCGAAACAATATTATAATGAAGAAGAGCATAAAACAAAAGAGCTGCCCTCTTTATTAGCCTCAGGCCGTGTACCAACGTGGATAAAACGGGTGCAGGATTTTATGTTTGCGGACCGAACCGAAACATCATACCAGGTACAGCAATCCAAGATAGCTATTGCCACTGGTGGCTGGGTTGGTAAGGGCCCTGGAAAAAGTGAACAGCGCAACTTTTTGCCTCATCCTTACAGCGATTTTATCTACGCCATCATAATAGAAGAATACGGATTAATTGGCGGTGCTTGTATGGTGTTTATTTATCTGTTATTCCTCTTTCGAAGTATAAGATTATTTAGAAAATGTCCTTATGCTTTTGGCGCTTTTTTGGCCCTTGCCTTAAGCTTCACTTTAGTTATACAGGCCATGGTAAACATGGCGGTAACGGTAAATATTTTTCCAACTACAGGTGTTACGCTTCCGTTGGTGAGTATGGGCGGCAGTAGCCTTTGGTTCACCTGTTTTGCTATAGGTATTATTTTAAGTGTAGCAAGAAATGTTGAACAAATGGAGGGTGAAAATCTTCCGCAGCCTGCAATGCAGCCCGTTGCAGATGAACCAAACATAAACACTGATGAACCGGTAATAGATTAATGACGGAAAAGTTGACCATACAACAACAGCCGGCTGCAAAAAAAAGCAAACGGATAATTATTGCCGGAGGCGGCACTGGTGGTCATATTTTTCCAGCAATCGCTATAGCGAATTCTTTAAAAGATATTGAACCCTTAACAGAGATTTTATTTGTAGGTGCAGCAGGCAAAATGGAAATGGAAAAAGTACCGCAGGCTGGTTATAAGATAATAGGATTGTACATAGCCGGTTATAACAGGAGTAACATTTTAAAAAATATTGGTCTGCCATTTATGTTGATCAGAAGTTTTTTGCAGGTTACGAATTTGATTAGATCGTTCAAGCCGGATGGTGTAGTTGGCGTTGGTGGTTACTCAAGCTTTCCTATGGTGCGTATGGCGCAAACCAGAGGGATACCAACCTTCATCCATGAAAGTAATTCGCTCGCCGGTAGAACAAATATGATATTAGCCAAACGGGCTACAAAAATATTTGTAGCCAGTGAAGAAATGAATCAATATTTCCCGGCAAAAAAAAATCATGGTAACAGGTAATCCCGTTCGTAACATATTCAAAGATTGCAACATCATAAGAAGCGAAGCGATTGAATTTTTTGATTTGAGACCTGAGAAAAAAACAGTATTTATAATGGGTGGCAGTCTTGGTGCTAAAAGTATTAACGAAGCCATTGCAGCTAGCATTCAAATTTTTAAAAAACATAGTATTCAACTTATTTGGCAAACCGGAAAACCTTTTGCTGAGGAAGCTGCAAAGGTCGCCGCAGAAGAGTCATTCATCTGGACAAACGCCTTTATTGACAAAATGGAATATGCCTACACCGCCGCAGATGTAGTAGTATCAAGGGCTGGTGCAATGGCTATTGCTGAATTAGCTGTGGTGGGAAAACCTGTTGTGTTTGTGCCTTATCCATTCGCTTCTGAAGATCATCAAACAGCCAATGCAAGAGAATTGGTTAAAGCAGATGCAGCGCTGATGGTTAATAACAGTGATGCTGAAACAAAATTAGTATCAACTATTTTAGCCTTGATCAATAACAATGAACAGTTGGTTGATCTAAAAAAAAATATTTCAAGGTTTGG
>JBDSRT010000062.1:0-5657 GCA_039929165.1 Ginsengibacter sp. | reverse complement strand
AAGAAATCACTAATAGCAAACTGAACCGGGCTGTTACAGCTAAAACAATTGAATTGATGCACCTTTCTAAACTCTTTCATTAAGTTGTTGCCGGCAATACAATAACCAATTTTCCAGCCGGTACAATTAAAAAGCTTACCAAAGGAAAAACAGACAAAACTTCTTTCCAATAAATCAGGATAACGTAAAATACTTTGATGACCTACATTATCGAAAATTACATGTTCATAAACTTCATCACTTATCAAGAGAATATTGGTGTCTTCTAAGATTTTCTTTAATTCAGCAATATCATTTTCTCTTAAAACATTTCCGGAAGGGTTGTGCGGAGAGTTGATAATAATAGCTCTTGTTTTAGATGAGATACTATCTTTTACTTTTTGCCAGTCAATACTAAAGTCGGGATAGCTAAGAGGAATAATAACCGGAACTGCGCCATTAACTAAAATGTTAGGAATATAGCTATCATAAGCCGGCTCAAAAACTATAACCTCATCACCAGGTTGTAAAATTGATGTCAAAGCAGTATAAATAGCATAAGTTCCCCCAGGCGTAACTGTTATATTATCCTCAGCGCTAATTGTACATTTATAAAGAGATAAAGTTTTTTCTGCTATGGCTTCCCTAAGCGCAGGCAAACCGTTCATATGCACATATTGGTTTTTACCATCAAGCATATAATGATTAACTAACCCAATCAAATCCACATCCATTTCAAAATCGGGAAAACCCTGGCCGAGGTTAATAGCTTTTTTCTCAGCTGCAAGCGAACTTATTACTGTAAAAATAGTAGGCGGCGTATCGGGTAATTTGCTTGGCGGTAGCTGCAACAATGAAAACATAAATGATTAAAGGAAAACCTCGCCTTTATTTCGTTTTACTTCTGTTAGATACTGTTTGATCTCCTGTTCGTTTTCTTTTTTGCAAATAAGTAAAGCATCCTTTGTGTCAACAACAATAAAATCTTCAAGGCCTTGTATCAAAACGAGTTTATTATGATCTACGTGAACCATGTTTTTTGATGCATCAAAAATCATAACATTATTGCCCGCAACCGCATTGTCCAAGTAATCCTTTTCCAGGTTCTCGTAAGCACTTCCCCATGTGCCAAGATCGCTCCAGCCAAACGACGAAGGAAGGACATAAACATTATCAGCTTTCTCGATAATGCCATAATCAATAGAAATATTGACACATAAAGGATATATTCTTTCTGTAGCAGCTCTTTCGTTATCATTATTTAAATCATCTTTTTCTGCATAAAAAAGTTCGTGAATCTCAGGCAGGTATTTTTCGAAAGCTTGTATAATGGTTTTAGTTTGCCAAACAAAAATGCCGGCATTCCACAAAAAGTCTCCGCTCGCAATAAAAGTCTTCGCTAATTCCAGGTCAGGCTTTTCTGTAAAAGTTTTAACCTTATAAATATTATCTGAAACAGAAGGCCCTTCGTACTGAATATAACCATAACCTGTGTTTGGTCCTGTTGGCTTAACACCAAGCGTCAATAAGGCATTATGTTTTGCTGTGAAATCTAAAGCTTCCAGGCTTACTTTGGTAAAAGCGGTTTTGTCTGATACTATGTGATCAGCAGGAGCGCAAATAAGATTGCTATCGGGATCACGTTGAAAAAGTTTATAACAGATATACGCAACACACGGCGCTGTATTTTTTCTTGATGGTTCGCAGAGGATGTTCTCACGCTTTATATCAGGTAACTGTTCTGCAACAATGTGTTCATATTGCCGGGAAGTAACAACGAAAATGTTTTCAACAGGAACAAATTGGGCAAACCTGTCAAACGTTGATTGAATTAGCGTTCGGCCTGAGTTTAAAATATCTAAAAACTGCTTTGGATAGCCTGTCCTGCTCATTGGCCAAAACCTGCTGCCAATTCCTCCAGCCATTATTGCGACATATGTGTTTTTTCTCATGCTTGATTATATTATACCTTCTTTTATTATATCGTGAATGTGAATTATACCAGAATAGGTGTCGTTTTTTGTGACCAAAAGTTGTGTGATGTTATTTTTTCTCATGATGTCAAGAGCGTCTACAGCTAACTCATTTGCTAAAATGGTTTTAGGATTTTTGCTCATAATTGATTCGGCTGTAATATCATTCAAGTTGGTAGTTCTTTCCAGCATTCTTCTTAAATCGCCATCCGTAATTATTCCCACAACTTTTTGTTTGTCATTTATCACGGCGGTTATTCCCAAACGCTTTTTTGTTATTTCAATTATAATCTCTTTTAAAAAACTATCTGGTTTTACAAAAGGCCTTTCGTTTTGAGCTGAGAGATCGGAAACCCGTAGATACAATTTTTTCCCGAGCGTTCCTCCCGGATGAAATTTTGCAAAATCGTCTGAATTAAAGCCACGATACTCCATTAAACAAATAGCCAGAGCATCACCCATTACCATTTGGGCAGTAGTGCTTGTGGTTGGTGCAAGATTATTTGGGCAGGCCTCTTCCAATACTGTAGTATTTAAACAATAAGTAGACTGTGTAGCAAGAAAGGATTTTACGTTTCCAACCATTGAGATTACTATGTTTCCAAAATTTCTCACTAATGGAACAAGAACTTTTATCTCGGGACTATCACCGCTTTTACTGATGATCATTACAATATCTTTCTGTTGAACCATGCCTATATCGCCATGAATAGCATCTGCGGCATGCATAAACAAAGAAGGTGTTCCGGTGCTGTTAAGGGTAGCTACAATCTTTTGAGCAATAATGGCGCTCTTACCAATACCGCTGACTACTAGCCTGCCTTTACAATCCGTAATTGCCTGAATGGCCTGCACAAAATTTTCATCAAGATTAGGTATTAAGTATTTTATAGCGTTAGCCTCCTGCAAAAAAGTTCGTGAAGCGACAGATAAAATCTCTTCTGATGTCATTTTTAATAATTCAGCTTATGCAAATGAGGTATGCAGGTTTGTGCAAACCTAAAATATAAATCTAAGTATACCATAAAGCACGCAAAAACCTCCGGAGCTCATTGAATTTGTTAAAGGCTATAACAAACTTATAAGAAGTATATAAATGTTCAGGTAACCGTTTTGTTTACATTTGCAAACTTATTTACAGCGCAGGTTAAAATTCAACAATGACTTCCCAAAATCCGATTATTAAAAGCAGGTCAAAAAAAAATAGTTCTTCTGTTAAGCTTTCTGGTCTTACTCAACATTTGCAGGAGCAATTTGGCTTTGATGGGTTTAAAGATGAGCAGGAAAAAATTATTAACAGTATACTCGACGGAAAGGACACTTTCGTTATTATGCCAACGGGTGGTGGCAAAAGCTTGTGTTACCAACTTCCAGCTATAATTAGTAAGGGTTGCGCCATTATTGTTTCTCCACTTATAGCTTTAATGAAAAACCAGGTCGATCTGGTGAGAGGTTATAATAGCAGAGATAATGTCGCCCATTTTCTAAATAGCACTTTAAATAAAGGCCAACAAAAAGCTGTTAAGGACGATTTGCTTTCCGGAAAAACGAAACTGTTATATGTTGCACCTGAAACGCTCACCAAAGACGAAAATATTGAGTTCTTTAAAGATCTTACGCTATCATTTTTTGCGGTTGACGAAGCGCATTGCATAAGTGAATGGGGTCATGATTTTAGGCCGGAATACCGGCGGCTACACGAAGTAATGCAAAGTATAAACGCTGATATTCCTGTTATTGCTCTTACGGCTACAGCTACGCCTAAAGTTCAAAGTGATATTGTTAAAAATCTTGGCCTTAGAGAACCTAATATTTTTATGTCTTCCTTCAATAGGGCAAATCTTTATTATGAAATCCAACCGAAGATAAAAAAAGAAGATGCTATAAAAAGTATAGTGAAATTTATAAGTCAAAATAAAGGTAAAAGCGGTATTATTTATACACTTAACAGGAAAACCACAGAAGAATTGGCCGATATGTTAATGGCCAATGGCATCAAAGCAGTTGCATACCATGCTGGTTTCGATTCCAAGTTAAGAGCACAAAAACAAGATCAATTTTTAAATGAAGACGTACAGGTAATTGTTGCCACCATTGCATTTGGTATGGGTATAGACAAGCCTGATGTAAGATTTGTGATACATTATAATATTCCTAAATCAATTGAAAATTATTACCAGGAAACCGGCCGTGCAGGTAGAGATGGACTTGAAGGAAAATGTATTTTGTATTACTCTCATAAAGATGTATCAAAGCTGGAACATCTTATGAGGGACAAGGCATTAAGTGAAAGAGAAGTTGGTGCTCAACTTATAAACGAAACGGTGGCTTATGCTGAAAGTGCTGTTTGCCGGCGCAAAATCTTACTAAGCTATTTTGGAGAAGAATATGACAAGGCGCATTGCGGCAGTATGTGCGATAACTGTAAAAATCCCAAAGAGCTTCTTGAAGCCAAATTTGAGTTGGCACAAGCTTTAAAAGTAATTAAAACCCTTGGGGAAAGTTTTCCTATAAATTATGTCATTGATGTTTTAAAAGGCAATCTTAACCCACAAATTAAGATGTATCGGCACGAAAATCTTGATGTTTTTGGTACAGGCAAAGAGCATGATGATCATTTCTGGAACTCTTTGTTAAGACAAATGCTTTTGGAAAATGTTATTGAAAAAGACATCGTTGAATATGGCCTGCTAAAACTTACAAAAAAGGGTGAAGCATTATTAAAGAAGCCAGTCAGCTTTAAAATAGCCCTAAATAACAAATTTGAGGAGGCTAATGCAGACGATGATGAAGGCGTTCAAAATGCAACCCAAAGCAGTGCCGCCGATGAAATGTTACTTAACATTTTGAAAGACGTTCGTAAACAGGTTTCTAAAGAAAAGAATCTTCCACCATTTGTAATTTTTCTTGAGACAAGCCTTGAAGATATGGCAATCCTGTTGCCAACCACAATGACAGAACTTGAAAAATGCCAGGGTGTTAGTAAAGGAAAAGCTTTAAGATATGGCAAGCGGTTTACAGAGGCAATTGCAAAGTATGTTGAAGAGAACAATCTTGAAAAACCGGACGAATTTGTAATGAAAAGTGTTGTTAATCGCAACAGCAATAAGGTGTTTATTATTCAAAATGTAGATAAAAAAATGCCTCTTGATTTAATTGCAAAACATCGAACTCTAAAAATTGAGGAATTACTTGAAGAGATGGAAACTATCGTGGCAAGTGGTACCAAGTTAAATCTTGATTACGCTATTGAAGATCTTATTGAGGAGGATGAGCGGGAAGAAATTATAGATTATTTCAAAGGCTGCCAAACGTCAAGTCTTGATATTGCAAAAGAAGAATTGTCTGAGGCCAATTATTCCTGGGAGCAATTGAAAATTATGCGCATTAAGTTTTTATGTGAATACGGTAACTAATTATTCGAGAACTGTATATTTGCATCCCTGAATTATTGTTGGTGCGGTAGCTCAGTCGGTAGAGCAAAGGACTGAAAATCCTTGTGTCGGCGGTTCGATCCCGCCCCACACCACTTTAATTTCTTTTAACATTTAAACCTCAACGTAATGCTGAGGTTTTTGTTTAAATACGTGAGCATTCTTTATTATGGAAATTATTTATTTTTTTTGTTCGAGGAGACATTCAAATGAAGCGGATTTTAATAATTGACGATGATCATGAGGTTTTAAATGCAGTAAGTTTTCTCTT
>JBDSRT010000061.1:0-3876 GCA_039929165.1 Ginsengibacter sp. | reverse complement strand
ACAACACCGCCGTATTGCTTATGTACGTCCTGCGTGGCTATAACATTACTTAAAATGTTACCATTGTTACAAACAGAGGCAGATGTATCATCACATGATGACTCAACAGCAAGAATAATAATGTCTTTTTTTGCCAATAAGTTTTCAGAACGCTGCAAGTGAAAAATTGAGTTGCAAATTTACAGGCTATTTGCTTCTTATAGCAACCACCGGATCAAGTCGTGCCGCTGCAGATGCAGGGATAATTCCTGCGAGAATACCTATCGCAATACAAATAAATATTGCCAGTGATAAAATGCCCGGTGATATAAAAATGGGGAAATGGAAGACGCCTGTTAAAACAAGTGTTAAGATATAAACCAATAATAAGCCCATCAAACCACCCATTATACAAATGATGGCGGCTTCTAATAAAAATTCAAGGAGAATTGATCTTTTTTTTGCGCCAATAGCTTTTTTTAAACCAATTACCGGCGTACGTTCCTTAACGGTTACAAACATAATATTGGCAATACCAAAAGCGCCAACAATAAGGCTAAGTGCACCTATGGCCCAGCCACCAATATTTATATTTACAAAGAGTGAACTTACCTGGTCACTAAAAGCATTTACGTCATTCAAGGCAAAATTGTCTTCACTCTTCGGACTCAGCTTCCTGACGGATCTCATGATACCTTTTAATTCATCAGACAAAGCAAAAGAGGTTACGTTGGTTTTGCCCATTACCATAATAAATGGCGAGGAATATTTTTCTTTAAACAATTGCCGGCAAAAACGATATGGGAGTAACACGCTTTTATCATAATCCATGCCTACGAAATTTTGCCCTATTTTTTTTAGCACGCCAACAACAATTGCCTTGTGACCTGCAGCAGTAATCTCCTTGCCTAATGCGGCTTCTGAAGAGCCAAACATATTTTCTGCAATGTCGAAACCCATCAGCATTACGCTACTTCCGGAAGCAAATTCAGATGAAGAAATGTAACGGCCATATTCAATGGTTACTGGTTGAATCTCGTTCTGTTCTTCAGTTACGCCATAAAAGATTACGTCCTGCAATACACTATTCATGTATTCAATGTTAGACCGGTTATTTATATTGAACGCAACATGACTTGCCAGTGCACTGCGTTGTCTTATATAATTTATCTCGTCGTATTTAGGCTCCGGCCGGTTTACATATTTCCACCAGGGATAATCCGGGCCGCCGCTATATTCCCATTTATCAATATAAATAGTGTTTGAGCCAAGGCTTTTAATCTCATTTTGAATATTCATTTCAAGGCTATTCACTGTAGCCAACACGCCTATAATACAGAAGATTCCGAAGGATATACCAATTAGTGAGAGGCTGGTGCGCAATTTGTTAACTCTCAATTCCTGCATCGTCAACCGCAGGGAGTTAACAAGTATGGTAAGGGTTTTACGCATTTATCAAATGTACGTATTATAACCATCAGAGGTAAGGTCAACTATGGTAAGGTTTCGGATGTAATTAATGTTGAGAATTAAATATTGAATACTTTAGCCAACAACTTAATTAAACAGCGCATATAATTAATTAATCAGCTATTGTCAAACACTGCAAAAGATAATCTAAGGCTTCAAAAAATAATAACTCTTATTGGCTTTGTATTGTTTGTTGCAAAGATGATTGCCTGGTATATCACACATTCCGTAGCCATCTTAACTGACGCATTGGAGAGTACAGTAAACGTGGTGGCGGGTTTGTTAGGCGTTTACAGTTTATATGTTTCGGGTAAACCCAAAGACCAGGACCATCCATATGGTCACGGAAAAGCAGAGTATATTTCTGCAGCTATTGAGGGCACTTTAATAACTGTAGCCGGCATAATAATTATTTATCAAGGAACCCTGAATATTCTTCATCCACCAACTTTACATAAACTTGATCTGGGAATTATTCTTATTGCTGCTACAGCTTTTGTTAATTATATAGCAGGAACAATTTGCTTAAAAACGGGGCTTGGAAATGGTTCGCTTGCATTGATTGCAAGTGGTAAACATCTAAGGACAGATACATGGTCTACTGTAGGTATTATTGTCGGATTAGTATTATTATATTTTACAAAATTAGCCTGGATTGACAGCGCCGCTGCTTTGTTTTTTGCGTTGATCATTATTTACACAGGTTATAAGATTATAAGAACATCTATAGCAGGAATAATGGATGAAGCAGACATTATCTTATTAAAGGATATTGTTGAACATCTTAATATCAACCGCCGTGAAAACTGGATAGATCTTCATAATGTCCGATTGATAAAATACGGTACTACAATTCACATGGATTGCCATCTTACTGTGCCCTGGTATTTGAATGTAAACGAGGCACACCAGGAAATTGAATTATTAGCTGAAATAGTTCAAAAAAAGTATGATCGTGCAGTAGAGCTGTTTGTTCACTCAGATGCCTGCCAGGAATTCTCGTGTAGAATTTGCGAAAAGCATGATTGTATGGTTAGACAACACGCTTTTATGAAAAGAATTGTCTGGACAATAGAAAACATTTCAAAAGACAGCAAACACAGAATATACACTGAACCTATTCAAACAATTTAGCTACGCCAAAAGCGGCGCCTGCGGCTAAAGCACCAATAAGCATGACTTTAATTGCACCCAAAAACGGAGGCACACCGGTCATTCTACTTTTAAAATATCCAAAAACAAACAGGCATATAAGCGTCGCTATTACTGAAATTTGTAATGCTGATGATGTATCTGAAACAAGCATGTAAGGTGCTAAAGGAATAATTCCGCCGGCAATATAAGATAAGCCAATGTTCAATGCACTTTTAGTAGCCCTTTTAGGATCGGGTTCATCAAGGCCGAGTTCATATTTCATCATGAAATCAACCCACCTTTTCTTATCCTGCGCAATTTCTTCTGTTGCCTTTTGCTGGATGTCTTCACTTAAGCCGATCTCTTTAAAAAATTCCCTTACCTCTTCCTTTTCCTGCTCTGGCACACTTTCTACTTCTGCATACTCCCTTTTTACTTCGCTATTATAATGGTCCAGTTCCGTTTTGCCGGCCAGGTAGCCGCCCAGTCCCATAGCAATACTTCCTGCAGCAATCTCGGCAATGCCAGCAATCACTATGAGATTAGTATTATCAACAATACCACTTAAGCCTGCAGCTAAAGCAAAAGGAACAGTTAACCCATCACTCATACCAATAACAACATCACGCAATAGATCTGAACTTTGCATGTGTTCTTCAACATGATCATGATGTGAATGCACAGAATTGTTTTGTGCAATATTAATAAGAAGCGTGATTAATTAAGCGACAGATGCGCTATATGATATTTAATTTTAGAGATCAGGTCTTTCATGGCGAAAGGTTTTGCGATAAAATCATCAGCCCGGCAAACCTTTAAAACTTCTTCAAGTTTTGTTTGTGCTGAAAACATTATAACAGGAATATCTTTGGTGGTTTCGTTTTGCTTTAATGCATTACAAATTTGCCTTCCATCAATACCAGATGATAAATACACATCCATTAAAATTAGCTGTGGAAGGTAACTTTCCGTTTTTTCAAGTGCTTCTTCGCCTTTCGGAGTAGTCATAACTTCAAAACCATGTGTTTCCAAGATAGCTTTAACTACATGTAAAATATCTATATTATCATCTACGACTAATATTCTGTCCATGAGATAGTTTAGTAAACTTATGTCAAAAATTAATCCACAGGTGCTTATGCCTTTTTTTGGGCGTAAATATGCGTTTTAACTCCTCAGTTATTGGGTAAATCTAAGAATTGTGTAACGAAATGCTCATTTAAAGCTATAATAATACAACAAGACTTCTTTTTATGATGTCAATACTTTCTAAAATTTGATTGTGTGTTATCA
>JBDSRT010000060.1:0-5678 GCA_039929165.1 Ginsengibacter sp. | reverse complement strand
GTCGTTGCTCTTCTGTACACCACCTGCAAGACCCGCAGTCACCTGCCCCAACTCAGGCCGCATGGCAGGGCGTGCTCTTTCATATAAATATCTGTACACATCCTTACCACCAGTTTTGGCCTGCACGTCGGCCCACTTCCAGGTACTAAAAGCAATGAACCTGTCACTAGCAAGATCTGTAGCTACTTTTTCAATATCCTGATCTGTTGCCGGGTCATATAATTTTAAAACTTCTTCGGAGTTGTCAGGATAAATCTTTTTCACAGCCTTTATATAATTGTCTTTTGTAAGAGAATCGGCACCCATGATCATTCTATGATTCATCTCTTCGTTATTCCAGCCTACCAGCAAAGGCACATGTGATTGCTCACCTTTGGAAAATGTTTCAAAAGGACTTTCGGTGAAGAAATAATTATCTATAGTTCTGGCAAAACGGAACACACCAAATTTTGTAGACGCACTTAATAGGGAGTCAGCGCTGAGTGTTCTAAGATCAGCAAGCGATGATGCACCAACAGTTTGCGCAAACTCTACACCTGTTTGTTCACCTGCTTTAAGCGATACGGCAGGCAACACGCCTAAGATTGAACCGCTTTCACCAATAGCACCGGCAAATAAATTTTTTGAAATTGGCGAAGCCATTTGTGCACTCACAGAAACAGAACCTGCTGATTCACCGGCAATGGTTACACGTTTAGGATCGCCGCCGAAAGCTGAAATATTTTTTTGAACCCATTGCAAAGAGGCTGCCTGGTCGAGCAAACCATAATTACCAGAACCATGATAAGAGGTTTCTTGACTTATTTCCGGATGTGCAAAAAATCCAAACACACCTAAACGATAATTCACGGTAATAGAAACAATGCCTTTTTGAGCCATGCTTTCGCCATCATATCTTGGTTCAGAGGCATCGCCTGCAACAAACCCACCGCCATAGAAGTAAACGAGCACAGGTAAAAGTTCTTTGCCCTTTTTTGACGGTGCCCAAACATTCAGATATAAACAATCTTCGCTGCCTGCTTCTGCTCTTGAATTCATGTCGCCGAATATATTTGTCTGCATCGGCTTCATCTGGAACTTTGTAGCCTTAAGTGTACCTGTCCAGTTTTTAGCCGGTTGTGGTTCTTTCCAGCGCAAATCGCCAACCGGTGGCGCAGCAAATGGAATTCCTTTAAAACTTATTACACCACTTTTCTCCAGTGAACCCTGCACAATACCGTTTTCAGTTTTAGCAGTTAATTTGCCGGTTTGGGCTGATGTAGATAATACAATCAATAAAGAAAAAATGTAGGTTAAAACAATCTTATTCATAACAAGACAATTAAATTAATTATTATTGTTCCATTTATGAGACAATGATAACAGTTTTTCAAACATTTGCCAATTTTTATTTAACTGCAGAGGTTAACCAATGATGTAATATGGCTAAAATACCATTGAAGGAAATACAAAAGTCAGAAGATTTTGAAGCGACCTTTCTGCCGGGGATGGCCATAGATACTGTGATCTTTGGCTTTCATGAAAAACAATTAAAAATTTTGTTGCTGCGCTATCATAAGGCGGGCTTATTTGGATTGCCGGCAGGTTTTATCAAAAAGAATGAAAGCCTGGATGCTGCTGCCAAACGGGTGTTGTATGAACGCACTGGTCTTAAACATATTTACCTTGAACAGTATTACACCTTCGGTGATCTTAAGCGTTTTGATCCAAGACCATTAAAAAAGATCATGACAGCAAACGGAGCCAGTGCTGAAGATGATCATTGGCTGTTAAGCAGGTTTATATCGGTGGGTTATTATGCATTAGTTGATCATACAAAAGCAGTGCCTTTACATGATGACTTATCCGATGATTGTGACTGGTATGATCTCTCGGCTTTGCCTAAGCTTATGTTAGATCATGAAGCCATGAAGGATAAAGCGCTGGCAACACTTCGTGAAAATTTAGACGGGAAATTGATTGGCTTTAACCTGATGCCGGAAACCTTTACGATGGCCGAATTACAAAGTCTTTATGAAACGATACTTGGCCAAAAGCAGCGCCGGACGAGCTTTCAGCGCAAAATTTTAAACATGAATATTCTTGAGCGTCTTGCTAAGAAAAATACAGGTGGTGCCTATAAATCGCCTTATCTATACCGGTTTGCAGCCAAGAGCAAATAAGAGCCCTAACGGTTCCACATCCTAATTAAACCTTTTGCGTGCAGGCTTTAGAAGCTGATCGTTTCGGGATTGGTTTCAAATTAAATGTTTTAATCTGTTCGGGCAAACCATCGGTAACATAATCGGCAAAGTGCGCTCTCCATTAACGGAAAATAATATTTGCCTGTACACAAAGAATAGATATGATATTTATATTTTAGTTATGAACAGCAGAGAATCATTCATTAGAAAATATCTCGCAAAACTTCCGCTACGTTTAATACTGTTGCTGGCCCTCTTTATTGGCGCATTGTTATTATTTGTATTGATCATTCACGAAGTGCTTATTGAAAAGGAAGTAGCCATTGACAATTCTATCTTTAAATATTTATCACTGCACGTGATCAGCAATAGATTAACCGGTATTATGAAAGCCATTACCTATTGCGCTTCAGCCGGCTTTTTGCAAATGGCTTATGGTGCTCTCCTCCTCTTTTATCTCTTTTTTAAAAACTGGAAGAGGATGATAGAAATATTTTGCATGGGGCTTGGAGGCTTTATCATCAACTATGTTATGAAATTATCTTTCCACCGGCTTCGGCCACCCAATCCGTTAATTAACCGCCTGGGAAATTTTAGTTTTCCGAGTGGCCATGCTACCTCAGCATTTATCTTTTATGGACTGCTTGCTTACCTGGTCTGGAAAACAAATATTGCCAGAGTTTATAAATATGTCATTGGTGCCATTCTTATCCTCTTTTCTCTTTTAATTGGTTTCAGCCGGGTGTATTTGCGGGTACATTATCCCAGTGATGTAGCCGCAGGGTTTTGTATTGGCTTTGCCTGGCTCCTGCTTTCTATTTGGTTGTTTGAAGGACAAAAGAAAAAAGCTGATCAGGAATTGAAGACCGGAAAGCCTGCATAGATATGCGTTTTACTTTGTAGTAACATAACACCCTTTAAACTTTCCCCAGTCATTTCTGACCAGTTCAGCTTTCCATTCAAACATAAGTCTTTCCATTCCTAATAAATTAGTTTTACTACTAATGTATTAGTAGTACATTGCATAAAATCAATAGATGATGATAAAACTGGCGAAACGTGAAGAGCAGATCATGCAGGTGTTTTGGGATTTACAAAAGGCTTTTATTAGAGATGTAATTCCTTTATTACCCGATCCCAAACCACATTATAACAGCGTGGCAACGATGGTTAAGATCCTGGAAGAAAAAGAATTTCTTGATCATGAAACGGCTGGAAATATGCATGCCTACTTTCCAATCATCAGCCGGGAAGATTATCAAAAGTTTGCTTTGAAAGATGTCGTCAGCCAGTATTTCGATAACTCCTACCCACGTATGCTGGCCTTTTTTGCAAAGGAGCAAAAGCTTACTGAAAAGCAATTAAATGAAATAGTAACCATCATTAAAAAAGACAAGAAATGATACCATATATATTGTATGCATCGCTGATACTTACAGCCTGTCTTATCTTTTATAAACTGCTCTTACAGAAAGAAACGTTCTTTAACCTAAACAGGTTTGTACTGATAGCCTGTATGCTCATGGCTTTTATTTTGCCTGTAATTCATGTGCCGCAGCAGTTTTCATTTAGAAAGGCGCCGGTTGCAGTAAACATTGACGTTACACAAAATGTAATACAAGCCAATAGTTTGCAGAGTGTAGAGCAAAATCCGGAAGCTACTATTAATGAAACTACTCAACAAAGCCAGTCAATAAGTGTTGGCCAGATAATGCCATGGCTGGTCTATTTATATTGGTTCGGCGTAATTATTTTTGGATTGAACTTTTTAATGCAGGCGGTGGTGTTACTTTATAAAGCGTATTCACGACCAGTTATCATTGATGGCAAATTCCGCATTGTTGAAATAACCGGTGATAAAGCGCCCTGCTCATTTGGCAATAACATTTTCATTAACCCGGAAAAGTATGATTGGGAAACTTTTAAGCAGGTATTGCTTCATGAAAAAATTCATATAGAACAGAAACACACACTTGATCTTTTACTCGCAGAAATAGTTATCATCTTTCAATGGTTTAATCCCTTTGCCTGGTTATGGCGCAAAGAGCTGGAGAAAAATCTTGAATATTTTACCGATCATAAATTGCTGCAGCATGATGGCATCAAAAAAGAAAGTTACCAGGTTAGCCTGTTAAAAGTTGCAGCCCCGCATTTTCCTTTAAGTCTTACAACCAATTATAATCAATCACTTCTTAAAAACAGAATAGTCATGATGAACGCAAAAAAATCCAACGTACATATCGCCTGGAAGTATTTTTTCCTGTTACCATTAATGGTACTTTTTGTTTGCCTCTTTAATGAACCCATTGCACAAAGCCAGACAGTACCTTCAAAACCCAATACCAATGCCCATCATGATGATGACGATGGCTTAAAAACTGAAGGCACCTGGTTTGCAACTATAAAAGATGATAAAATAAATTTTCAATTCAAGACCGATGGCGACATGACCTCATCTAATGGAAATAGCTTTCTTTTAAGTGAATTTAAAGATCTGCCAAGAGATAAGGCAGGCACGTTTACTATGACACGTGATGCAGGTGTAATGGAATTTAAAGGAAAGTTTGAAGGCAACAAAGGCATGGGAGATTATAAGTTTTCTGCCAACAAAGCTTATATGAGTGATATGAAAAAAGAAGGTATTGATGTGACGAAAGATCGTGACGCCATGGTTTTCTTTTTTGTGAATGTTAAGCGTTCTTATGTACAGATGCTAAAGAAGAATGGCTTCACAGATCTTAATAAAGACAAACTAATTCCGCTGGCTGCATTAGATGTAAACGAAGGTTATATTACTTCAATAAAACAAGCCGGTTTCCCAAATATTGACCTTGAGCAACTTGTACCCTTCAAGTCTTTAAATATTGATAAGGCATATATCGATGAAATACGCAATGCCGGTTACAAAAATCTTACAACAGATAAAGTAATAACTTTTAAAGCGCAGGGTATTGATGGTAAATACATTGCCGATTTTAAAAATTCTGTTAAAGCAGACATGCCGGAACAAAAAGAGATGAAAGAGCAAAACGAGCAGGAAGAAAAGCCTGAACATGATAATGCGGATAAAGAAAATGATCATGACAGAAATCGTGAATACGATGGTATTAAAGGTGATGAAGATTCAACTTCATGGATAAGAACACCAGCCAGAAGTGATGAAGATGCATTAATAGCTTTTAAAATCTTTAATATCAACGATGCCTTTGTAAATTCATTTAAAGCCGTAGGCTATAAGAATCTTTCAAACGAAGAACTTATCTCCATGAAAGTACTAGGGGTAACACCGGAATATATTAAAGGCTTTAAAACTGCTGGCTATGGAAACTTGAAGCCTAATGACTTTATAGGATTAAAAACTCAAAGCATCACTCCCGAGATCATCAGGCAATATAAAGACCTTGGATTTAATGATATCAAAATCGATGATGTTATCGGCGCCAAAGCAACAGGCACTTCTCCCTCATTTATTAAATCTATGAGAGACAAAGGCCA
>JBDSRT010000059.1:0-3688 GCA_039929165.1 Ginsengibacter sp. | reverse complement strand
ATTTGTGTGGTACAAATTTACCAATCTATCACTACTTCTTCAGAGGCGCTTTTTACGGATAAACGACTATGTAGATGACCTCGCAATGATCTCTGTGATCTGAAGCAGCTTAAACGTTTTTTTATTGTTGGCTTATTTTTCATTGGGGGCTGACTTTTAGTTGAAGGAACCATTCATGCAAAAGTCATTTTAATTTAGCTTAAAAGTTACAAATGGTGCGTTCAATAGTTTAAAGTAAATTTGAGAAAGCGTTCTTTTGTAAGCCTGTTAGCAAATTAACGGAACTGAGTTTAAATAGTGAACAGGCGCTGAGCAGATAACGAATTTGCAAAATTGCATTTTATAAATAAATTTTTAAACCGACCACTAATGTTGCCGCCTAAAATTTAATCATATGATTTCTTTAAATGTTAATGGCCAACCACATAATGTTGATGTTAGCAAAGACACTCCATTGCTTTGGGTGCTACGTGATACCATAGGATTAACCGGTACCAAATATGGATGTGGTGTAGCGCAATGTGGTGCCTGTGTAGTGCATCTTAATGGTGAAGCTGTTAGGTCATGCGTTACAAAAGTGAGCCGGGCTGAAGGCCAAAAAGTTGTCACCATCGAAGGTTTATCAAAAAATAATGATCATCCTTTGCAGGTTGCCTGGAACGAAGCTGATGTGCCTCAATGTGGCTATTGTCATTCAGGCCAGATCATGTCGGCAGCAGTTTTGCTGAGAGAAAATCCAAAGCCTAGTGATGAAGATATTGATAATGCCATGGCCGGGAATATTTGCCGTTGTGGCACTTATCAACGCATTCGTAAAGCAATTCATTTAGCTGCAGATATGCAGAATAAGTAAATAAAAAAATTGTCACCACATCGTGTAAATCAGTAACGTTCAATTCATTTTATATGAATCCACTTTCAAAAACCAGGATGCGTTATCATTTCCATCTAAAAGCAGCAATAGTAGCTGGCTGTTCTCTCACTTTGCTGGCCATCTTAAGTTCTGGCTTTACAGAAGTCAATGAGGCGGCTGCTCCAGATAACAGGAAAGAGATCAACGTAGATAGTGTTGTTTCTGTAAAAGCATTTATGGAAGTATTTAAAGTGTTGATGAGCCCAAGATGTATGAATTGTCATCCGGCCGGAGATCGTCCATTGCAGGGCAACGATAGCCGTATTCACACGATGAATGTACAACGTGGCCCGGATGGAAAAGGCCTCTACGCATTAAAGTGTTCTAATTGCCATCAACCGGAAAATGCCGTTGGTCTGCATGCACCTCCCGGTAATCCAAAATGGCAACTGCCACCGGCTGATATGAAAATGGTTTTCGAGGGGAAGTCTGCGCATGAATTGGCTTTGCAAATCATGGATTATAATCAAAACGGACATAAGAATAAAGAGCAGTTACTGGAACATGCCCGTGACACTTTAGTAAAAGCTGGTTGGAACATGGGTGAAGGCAGACCTGATCCTCCATTAACTTACAAAGCCTTTGTTACGGCGTGGGATACCTGGATCAATAAAGGCGGACATGCACCACGCCGCAATACTATTGCGAAACCGGCCGCCAGGACAAAATAAGGTAAGAGTTTCACTTCTAATTAAAGTAACATTAAATGAAACAAGCATCAAATCCTGATAATTTATCCCGCAGAAGCTTTTTAAGAACCTCCGGCTTAACCGGTACTGCTTTATTGCTGGGATTTTATTTTCCCTCAAGTGCTAAAGAAGGAAAGATTGTAAATGGCAGCGACGCAGAAACAGGCGAGGTTGAAATGAATGCCTGGATAATTATTGACACGTCGGGTAAGGTAACGCTTGTTAGTCACCGTGCAGAAATGGGCCAGGGCGTTTATCATTCCATTGCGCAGATTATCGCTGAAGAATTAGAAGTAAATCTGGCCGACGTCAACATTAAGTTTGCACAAGGCAGCCAGAAGAAATATGGCAGCCAGATAACCGGTGGCAGTTCAACCATTCGGGGTTCTTATAAAAACCTGTTGACCTTAAGTGCTACGGCCCGTGACATGTTAATTACTGCCGCCGCCAACAGATGGTCTGCAGCGAAAACTGATTGTTATGCAGAGGCTGGAAACGTTATTCATAAACCTTCGGGTAATAAGCTTCATTATGGACAACTTGTAATTGAAGCTTCAAAGTTAGAAACGCCGCAAAATGTTACGCTCAAACAACGATCAGAATATAAATTAATTGGCAAGCCACTTCATCGTAAGGATACACCGATGAAAACCAATGGCACAGCTATTTTCGGCTTAGATAAGAAGTTGCCGGGAATGATGTATGCTGTGGTTGAACGGAACCCCCGTTTACGGGGTAAAGTAAAAAGTTATGACGATTCCGCTGCGTTGAAAGTGCCGGGCGTAAAGAAAGTTATCAAGGTTGTTATGAAAGTGTTTAACACAGATCGTGAAGGTGTTGCTGTTATTGCAAACTCTACCTGGGCAGCGATACAAGGCAAACGGGCATTAAAAGTTGTATGGGATGATAGTGGCTTTGATCACATAAACACAGCTGATATTTATAAAAGCCAGGAAGCTCAATTAAAATCTAAAGAAGGATTAAGTTTTAAGAAACAGGGTGATCCTGACAGCATTATTTCAAAGGCTGCTAAAAAGGTTGATGTTATTTATCAAACGCCTTACCAGTCGCATAGCTCAATGGAGCCATTAAATTGTGTGGCACACTATCAAAATGATAAAATAGAATTGTGGGGACCTATCCAGGCACCTGATTGGGTGCAGGGATTCATCAGCAAAGAATTTAATGTACCCGTAGAGAAAGTAATTGTGAATATGACCTTTCTTGGCGGTGGCTTTGGTCGTAAAGCTTTTTTAGACTATCCGCATGAAGCCGTTGCAATATCTAAAGCTATCAATGCGCCTGTGCAGGTTGTATGGACAAGGGAAGACGATATGACCCAAGGCCCTTACAGACCAGGCATGTCGTACAGGTGTGAAGGTGTGGTTGGTGACGGAAACATACAAGCTTTTAAAGTAAAACTTTGTGGTCAAAATATGGATCATTGGCAGGACAATGACAAATCCAAACCAAACGGCAGTTCATCTGAAGGATTTTTAGTGCCTTATTACGAAACGATAAAAAATTTAAGCATACAGGATATACCTTTTGAAACGCCAATTCCGGTAATGTGGTGGCGATCAGTTTACGCTTCGACCAATGGTTTTGCCTATGAAAGTTTTATGGATGAACTGGCTGTAGCAGCCGGTAAAGATCCTCTTGCTTTTAGGCGGCAACATCTAAAAAGCGACCGGGAGCAAAAGTTAATTGATAAAATGGAAGAGGTATCCGGTTGGAAGAACAGGCAAAAAAAAGAAGGCTTTGGGGTGGCAATAACTGAGTGCTTTGCCAGTACTGTTGGTCATATTGTAAAAGTAAAAAAAGCTGAAAGTGGCGTGGCTATTGATAAGGTTTGGGTTGTGGTGGATTGCGGCTGGTATGTTAATCCTGATATCATCAAAGCGCAGGTAGAAGGCTCAGTAGTTATGGCTTTGGGCGCTGCAACCATCCATGAAATAACTTTTAAAAACGGGCTAATAGAACAGGATAATTTTAATGTTTATAAAATGCCACGTATAAATGACGTGCCTCAGGTAGAAGTGTATATTATGGAAAACACTCACGATGCCGGCGGTGTTGGTGAACC
>JBDSRT010000058.1:0-10613 GCA_039929165.1 Ginsengibacter sp. | reverse complement strand
GAAAATTTAACGAAGAAAATAAAGAAACCAAAAGTTGTTCTAACCTGGGCCCCTCATGTAAAGCCTCTACCACAGTGTGTTGCCAACAGTTTTTCGCAATGGGTAAATGGCTGGGGCAAGGCAAATTTTGTAATCACACATCCGGAAGGTTATCAACTTGACAAAGCTTATACAGATGGCGCAACAATAACAAGTAACCAGGATGAAGCGCTACAGGATGCTGATTTTATTTATGTAAAGAACTGGAGCAGCTATAATGATTATGGTAAGATATTATCTGCAGATTCTGACTGGATGTTGACGAAGGCAAAATTGGATGCTACAAATAATGCAAAGGTGATGCACTGCCTTCCAGTACGAAGAAATGTTGAATTAAGTGATGAAGTGCTCGATGGTAAAAACAGTTTGATCACTGAAGAGGCTGGCAACAGGGTGTTTGCTGCGCAGGCTGTTTTGAAAGAAATTTTAAAAGGCTTATCCTGATACGATGGAAAAATTATTTGTGATCAAGATTGGCGGAAATGTTATTGATGATGATGACAAGTTGAATGTGTTCCTGCAAAAATTTGCAGCTATTGATCATAAAAAAATTTTGGTACATGGTGGCGGTAAATTAGCGACAAGACTGGCAGAGCAAATGCATGTGCCGCAGCAGATGATCAATGGCAGACGCATTACCGATGCCGAAACACTTAAAATAGTTGTAATGGTTTATGCCGGTTACATCAATAAAAATATTGTCGCCACTTTACAGGCTAAAGGCTGCAATGCCGCTGGCTTTACCGGCGCAGACGGCGGTTGTATCAAAGCACACAAAAGATTTATAAAAGATGTTGACTATGGATTTGTTGGTGATGTAGATCAGATTAAAGCTGAGTTCTTTAATACGTTATTATCAGACAATATAACGGTTGTTATGGCGCCAATAACTGCTGATGAACACGGGCAATTATTAAATACCAATGCTGACACCATATCGCAGGAAATCGCCAAAAGTCTTTGCGACTTATATTATGTGGAAATGATCTACTGTTTTGAAAAGTCCGGTGTGCTTAATGATGCAGAAGATGATACGTCTGTTGTACCTCAATTAAATTATTCAGCTTATACGACTATGGTAAGAGAAAAGAAAGTTCATTCAGGGATGATACCAAAGCTGGAGAGCGCCTTTGCCGCTATAAACAGCGGCGTAAAAAAAGTAGTGATCGGAAAAGCCGAACATGTTGATCAATTGATAAACGGATATGCAGGAACAACCATCATTCAATAAGGCAATAGCTGAAACGATGTACCCTCAAGCATTGCAACTGCTCAAGCAATTGATCTCTACACCGTCTTTTAGCAAAACAGAAAACGTTACGGCTGATCTTATACAGGAATTTTTCACGCAAAAAAATATCCCTGTAAAACGATATTTAAATAATATATGGACGACTAATAAATATTTTGATCTTTCTAAACCTACTGTTTTTCTTAACTCCCATCATGACACGGTTAAGCCAAATTCAGGTTATAGCATTGATCCCTTTGCACCTGACGAAATAGACGGAAAACTATATGGCCTTGGCAGCAATGATGCCGGTGGATGTTTGGTATCGCTGATTTCAGCTTTTATACATTTTCACAAGGCCGAAGATCTTAAGTACAATTTGGTTTTGGTAACCTCAGCGGAAGAAGAAATTTCCGGTCGTGATGGTGTTGAAGGTTTATTAAAGCAGAAAGATTTTTTAAAGCTTACTGCTGTTCAAAATCCTTATAATAACTGGTGCGGTATTGTAGGCGAGCCAACATTGCTTAACATGGCTGTCGCGGAAAAAGGCCTGATGGTGCTGGATTGTGAAGCAAAAGGGAGAGCAGGCCATGCCGCAAGGGAAGAAGGCGAGAATGCATTGTATAAAGCCATTACCGACATTGATTGGTTACGTCAATACAAATTCAGCAAAGTTTCTGATTTGTTAGGGCCGGTAAAAATTAATGTTACCAGCATTTTCACTGATAACAAAGCGCATAATGTTGTGCCGGCTTCCTGCAATTTTATTGTAGATGTAAGAGTGAATGAACTATATACTTTTGATGAGGTCCTGGCTGTTTTAAAAGACCATCTTAAAAGCGATATCAAACCAAGAAGCACCAGACTTAGATCATCGTCTATTGATCTTGATCATCCGCTTGTTGTTTCAGGTCTTAAATTATCAAGATCATATTATGGTTCACCAACCACCAGTGATAAAGCATTGCTGAGTTTTCCTGCATTAAAGATTGGCCCCGGTGATTCGGCACGAAGCCATTCAGCCAATGAATTTATCTATCTTAAAGAAATAGAAGAAGGCATTACACTTTACATTGATCTGTTAAACAATGTGATCAGTTAAACTCTAAACAATACATGAAGCTCTGGCAAAAAGATAACACATCAGTCTCCGGAATTATTGAAAAATTTACCGTTGGTCGTGATAAAGAATTTGACGAAATGATTGCCAGGTATGATGTTCAAGGCTCTATTGCACATGTAAAAATGTTGGCAAAGCAAGGCTTAATGACGACAGAAGAAGGCGACCTCGCCGTAGAAGAATTAGAGAATATCTTGGATGAAATCAATAACGGGCAGTTTAAAATAAGTGCGGAAGCCGAAGATGTACACTCACAGGTTGAGATAATGCTGACTGAAAGAATAGGCGAAGCTGGTAAAAAAATTCATAGCGGCAGAAGCCGAAATGACCAGGTGGCTGTTGATGTTAAATTATTTTTAAGGGCAGAAATCCTATTGATCAAAGATCTGGTAAAAGAGTTTTTTGATCTTTTAATAAAACAAAGTAATCAATACAAAGATGATCTGTTACCGGGCTACACACATTTCCAGGTAGCCATGCCTTCTTCATTTGGGCTATGGCTTGGCGCTTATGCCGAAAGTCTTGTAGATGACATGGAATGGTTGACCGCTGCTTATAACATCACTAACAAAAACCCTTTGGGCAGCGGTGCCGGTTATGGTTCTTCCTTTCCGCTTGACAGATCATACACTACCTCACTTTTAAACTTTGAAAGTCTTAATTACAATGCTGTTTATGCACAGATGACCCGTGGTAAAACAGAAAAAGCTGTAGCTATCGCACTCGGCGGTGTAGCAGCAACCTTATCTAAATTATCAATGGATTGTTGCTTATACATGAGCCAGAATTTTGGTTTCATTTCCTTTCCCAATGAGTTGACGACAGGCAGCAGTATTATGCCGCACAAAAAAAATCCGGATGTGTTTGAATTAATAAGAGCGAAATGTAACAGGATACAATCTTTACCAAACGAGTTAAGTTTAATGCTGACCAATCTGCCCTCCGGTTATCACAGGGATTTGCAATTAACGAAAGAAATTCTTTTTCCGGCTATTGCTGAAATTAAGTCCTGCATTGAGTTAGCGGGCATTATGCTCAGTAATATTATTGTGAGTAAACACATTCTTAAAGATGAAAGATATAAATACATCTTCACCGTAGAAGCTGTAAATGAATTAGTCAATAAAGGCATTCCATTCAGAGATGCTTACCGCCAGGTTGGCAATGATGTAAACAACGGCACCTTCAGTTTTGATGCATCCAAAGCTTTACACCATACACATGAAGGCAGCTTGGGAAACCTGATGAATGATGAGATTGTTGCTCAGATGGAGAGGGCATTGTCAAGATTTAATCAGCCTTAAAGTTTCCCATTTTATTGCGTCACATTCACTATACCTACCCCATTATAGGAATGTATTTCTCTATTATACATCGCATCAGCGCTAACAGGTCCTTGCCTGAACTTTCTTAATGACACCGCTCTAACTGCATATTTCTCAATGCACGAAAAAAATCATCCCGGGAAAGGTATCAGTTTTACACAATCAAGCTGTAAACTATCGCTGTTGAGACAATATTCAACGTTTAAATATCTTCTATGGCAAGTCTCTCAAAAATTTCCGGATAGTTTGTAACGAGACCATTTTCATCAGTGGTGATAACGGCTTCAAATTTTGAGCCTACGTTTTGATAGAGGTAAGAGGTAGCGCTGATTCTGGTATAACGCTGTTCCATTATATGCAGTTCTTCTTTCGGCAGGTTCATGTATAACACTTTTATTACCTGCGCTTCACTGTCGTTAAGCTTAAGTCTTTTTATCGGTATGGTGTTGGTAAAAGGCGTAATAGAAATATCTACATCAAGACAATCTTTGAATTCATCAACGGCTGTACCGTTAAACCACCAATTACCGTTAGTATCACTTATAAAAGATAAGGCGTTAGTATGTTCTCCATGTCGGCTGTTGGCAATAACCGACATGGTGTGCCACATCCAATCTAATTGTAGCTGGTAGTCAATTCGCAAAATTTTATCTTCGAATGTGCCGGTTAGCTGCGAGTTAATAATGTATCCTTCTGCATTGGTGGTTATCATGCAGTTTTCCATTGAGGCATAATGCAAGCCTTTCCACAGAATGTTTTTTTTCATGGTAAGATTTATCTGAGGATCACTATACTTTAACCACCAATCTCAGCTTCGAGCAAGCCTTTTAGCAGGGCATTCCACTGCATTTTGGAAGTGGCAGCCAGGGCAACACCTGCCACAAATGTATTCCTAACATTATCAACAGTACTGTCAGTGGCTGTATTAGGCAATTCATTACGTCCATGATATTCAGCACTAACTGTATTGTTAACCCGTTTGATAATAAAGGTGGATGTGGCATTATTTTTAAAGAAGTGGGCTGTATCGCCAGAAGCAGTCAGTGGATTTTTTGCAGCAGCTACCCGTAATCCAAAACTTTCCTCAGTGCTCTGCGGAGAAGCGTTATCTGTTATTTTTTCAACCTTCGCCCAATCAAACCCATCGCCGATTTTTGAGCCAGGGCCGGTGATATCAATCTTAAAGTGATCGTCGGGTTCCGCTAGACGATGAACTTCTTTTCCACTGGCATCAGTCAGATAGAACTCAGCACTGGCAGCGCCACACAGCTCATGCCACACAGGCACATTTAATAATCTTTTGTATGCTCTTTTAAATGTGTCCATTGCCTGCTCGGCATCCGGTAAGTTAACTGAATGTTCAAGGTCGGTGGCTTTACCAACAATATTTTCAGGGACCAGGTTTTCTATTTCTTCTTCCATGATAGCTGTTTTAATACTTACCGCATAAATATTATGCCGACTTAACAGATTAAGCATTAACAATGTCAAAAAGCTACCAGGTATCCATATATGGCTGGGTAAGACACTTCAATAGAGCGCTGAATTCTATTCAAACACCAAGGTGCTGACTTCTTTTCTTTTCCTCTTCTGGAATTTTAAAAGACAAAGGGCCGCTGCCGATTATCAAAAAATAAATGAGGAGCAATAGTACTATAATTGAAAATACAAGGGCTGAATAGGGTCGCAACAAATCTGGGTTAGTGTTTACAAACAAAACTGCACCTAGTTGAATCGGGATTTGAATAAGACAGGCGAACCTTGTGAACAGTCCAATTGCCAGGAGAAAGCCGCCAAGGATGTGAGCAAACACAACATACTGCCCTGCCAAAATATAAGCGAAAGCGCCGAAAGTTTGTCCCTTCATGAGACCGATTAATGTGCTCATGTGAATGAGAAAGTCAATGCCTTTGTAACAAAGAAAAACGCCTAGAGCAATGCGGATAAAGTCGAGCCATTTGGGGTGATGGCGGTCCCCCCAAAGTTCAATTTGTTGAAGGAGGTTCATATAGATAGGTTTTGTATGAAAAGAGCTACTCAAATTTAATCTTTTCAATACGGTTTAGCAACCAAAATATTAGTGTGATAGTTTAATGGTCAGAAGAAATGTTTTATCACTATCCCATTAGATCATTTTTGTCTTTACTAATTGCCCTGATCATCTGGCCGTAATCCATTTTTTTAAGCATCGCATTTATAGTATGAGCTATGCGTTTTGTTTTAGTTTGTTCCGTCTTGGCACTCTCAATCCAATTACTGAAATATTTACGGTGCCCCATAGCTAACGAGTTAAAAAATGTTTTAGCCTCCGGCTCTTCAGCCAGGCAAGCCATCAGGTCTTCGTTAAATGTTACCGGTGAATCATCAACACTAACTTTAAGCACCACTGTATCTCCTTTTGATTTACGAATTGCCTTGCGTATATCAGCTTTTAAAGGCAAAATAAAATCTCCATCACCCATGGGCAACAGGGCTTTGCTCTCAATCTTATAATCATCAACAAAGCCTTTGATACGGAAGGACTTCTTTACACCCGGATTTATTTTTTCAGCAACTTTTTTCGGCAGGCTTACACAAATCCAGCCTGTCTTTTCGCCTTGCGGACCAAATTTGAAAATAACCGCTTTATATTCAATCATTGTTACTTTGAAAAATATTTAGAAGAATCATGAACACAACAAAATTATCAGTTAACATCAATAAGATTGCAACACTTCGCAATTCACGAGGAGGCAACCAGCCGGATTTGATAAAAGTCGCAAAAGATATTGAAATGTTTGGCGCCGATGGCATCACTGTTCATCCACGGCCAGATGAGCGTCATATTAGGTACGCTGATGTATATGATCTTAAAAAGGCAGTCACTACGGAATTCAATATTGAAGGCAACCCGAAAGAAGCAAAATTTGTTGAATTGGTTTTGAATAATTTACCAACGCAGGTCACATTGGTTCCTGATGCTGAAGGACAGGTTACCTCAGATCATGGCTGGGACACGATAAAACATCATGAGTATTTGAAAGAAACAATTGGGATATTTAAAGCAAAAGGTATAAGGGTTTCCATCTTTGTTGATCCTGATACTGCAATGGTTGAAGGTGCTTATCAAGTCGGTACAGATCGCATAGAGTTGTATACTGAAGCTTATGCCAGTAATTACGGAATCAATAAGCACAAAGCCATTGAGCCATATGTATTAGCCGCACAAAAAGCCAACGAATTAGGGCTGGGCATAAACGGCGGCCACGATCTAAGTTTTAAAAATTTGAAATTTTTTCATGAGAATATTCCCGGCTTACTGGAAGTGTCTATAGGTCATGCATTGATCTGCGATGCCTTGTATTTGGGTTTAGAAAATACGGTGCAGATGTATAAAAGACAACTCGCTTATTACAACGAAAAATAATTTAAGCCCGCAATGCTATTTAAGGATCTCCTGCAGTTTTCGATCTAACGCAGGTCCACGTAAATTCTTAGCGATGATGCGACCTTCAGTATCTATTAAAAGATTCTGAGGAATACTGTTCACCTTGAATTGCGCTGCGGCAGCATTACTCCAGCCCCTTAAATCGCTGACATGGCTCCAGGCAAGATTATCCATTTGAATAGCACCTACCCAGGCGTTTTTTGCCTGGTCGAAAGAGATACCCAGTATTGTAAAGTTTTTGCTTTTGTATTTATTGTAAGCTGCAACAACGTTAGGGTTTTCCATGCGGCAGGGTTTGCACCAGCTTGCCCAAAAATCGATCAAGACGTATTTCCCCCTGAAGCTGGATAAAGTCACATTTTTACCTTCAGGATCTGTCTGTGTAAACTCTGGAATTACTGACCCGATAGGATTGATCTTTGACTCTGCCAATTGCTGTGACACATAAGTTCCCAAAGCAGATTGAGCAACGTTTTGTGGTAACAGATCATATAATTGCTGCAAAGTTGCCGGGTCAGGTTTTAATTGATAATATCTTACAATAGCCAGGGGCGCAACAAAGGATTGCGGGTGTTTTCTCGCAAAGTCTTCACTTATAGCTGCGGCCATGGCATTCGCGTTTGAGTCATAAGGCGCTTCAGGTTGAAATACAAAAGCATAAGGCTTCAAAGCATTATTATACATTTGATATTCTTCATGTGATGGCGAGCCAGAAATTACTACACTATCAATGGCAGACTTATCTCCCTTAACAGAGATAACGCTATTATCAAGAAACATTACGATCATCTTATCGGTTAATCCGATTAATAAACCCATGAATGCGGGCTGCTGTACTTTGCCCGCAATTGTAAACCTGCCTGCCTTCATTGTGCCTTTTTCCTCTGGCTGACCGGTTTGTTCATTATAGAAATAAACTTTAGTACCATCAGGATAGCCGGTAATATTTCCGTTTATTACAAAGCCATCCTTTTTTGCAACAACTGCGGACTTTGTTGTTTTTTTCGCAACAGGCTTCGTTTGGGAAATGGCGAGCAGGGGACTAAAGAGACAAAATATGACGATGTATTTCATAGCAAAATGTTGGGCTGCAAGTTACTCTCTTTTGAAAACATTTTAGAGCTGAAAATACGCAGAAAATCAATTTAAAATTTCATTAAGAAAGTTTTTCGTAGCCAGTTTTACATCATTACCATTTTGCAAGGCCTTAATATATGCACTACCAATAATGGCGCCATTAGAGAATTGGCAGGCAGCGCTAAACGTCTGCTTATCTTTTATGCCGAAGCCTACAAGCACTGGATTTTTCAATCTCAGTCCCTGCAATCTTTTAAAATATTTTTCCTGGTGGTTCACGTCAATATCTTGTCCTGTTGTTGAAGATGAAGAGACTGCATAAATAAATCCGGCGCTTAATTTATCTATGGTCTTAATCCGTTTGTCAGGTGTTTCAGGCGTGATCAAAAAAATAAAGTCCAGTTTATATTCAGAAAGAATCGGTTGGTACAAAGTTTCAAATTCATGTATTGGAAGATCGGGAAGAATGAGGCCATCAACGTTACAGTCTTTTGCATCACTGCAAAATTTCTCAAAACCGTATTGCAGCACTGGGTTCAGGTAGCCCATTAATATTAGCGGAACAGTTACGTCATTTTTAATATCAGTCAACTGCTGAAGAATTTTTTTAATACTAATCCCGTTGTGAAGTGCGATAGCATTGCTTTGTTGAATTACAGGCCCATCGGCAATGGGGTCACTATAAGGCATACCGACTTCAATGATATCAGCGCCGTTTTCCTGCAAGGCCTCAATGACGGTACCCAGGCTATCGATCTGTGGAAAGCCAGCTGTACAATACACATTCAGGATGTTGCTTGTTTTGTTTTTAAATAAATTCTTTAGTCTTGACATTAATTTTGTTGTTATGCTTTATAACAAAGTTCTTCGTGATCTACTGATTATTCAATTCGTCTTCTCCATGTGCTTCATATAGGCAGCCATATCCTTATCTCCTCTTCCGCTAAGATTCACAACAATTACATCATCTTTTTTAAAGTTGATCTTTCTCAAGGCGAATAAAGCATGTGCAGGTTCCAACGCAGGAATAATGCCTTCAAGTTGTGCCAACTCAAAAGCTGCTTCAAGCGCTTCATCGTCAGTTGCTGATAGAAAAGTTCCCCGGCCTGATTTATATAAATGCGCATGCAATGGTCCAATACCGGGATAATCTAACCCTGCTGAAATGCTGTGTGGTTCTACAACCTGGCCATCTGCCGTTTGCATCACCAAACTTTTGCTGCCGTGCAAAATACCTTCTGTACCCAATTGTGTGGTTGCAGCACTCTCACCACTTTGTATGCCTTTTCCCGCAGCTTCTACAGCAACGAGATTTACTTTTTTCTCCTCTAAAAAATGATAAAAAGCCCCGGCTGCATTGCTACCACCACCAACGCAGGCAAACACATACTGCGGCAATTCATCACCAGTTACAGCTCTTAATTGCTTTCTAATTTCTTTACTTATAACACTTTGAAATAATGCTACCATTTCAGGGTAAGGATGCGGGCCTACAACACTTCCAATAATATAATGTGTATCAGCCGGATTATTTATCCAATCCCTGATCGCCTCATTGGTAGCATCTTTCAGCGTTTTGCTACCACTCGTTGCAGGAACAACTGTTGCGCCAAGCATCTTCATTCTTGCGACATTCGGCGCCTGTCTTTCTATATCCACTTCGCCCATGTATACAATGCATTCCAAACCTTTTAATGCACATACGGTTGCTGTTGCAACGCCATGCTGACCTGCGCCTGTCTCCGCAATGATGCGTTTCTTACCAAGCCTTTCTGCCAGCAATATTTGCCCAACCGTGTTGTTAATTTTATGAGCGCCGGTATGGCAAAGGTCTTCACGCTTTAAATAAATACTGGCACCATATTTTTCGCTCAATCGTTCTGCATAAAACAAAGGCGTTGGTCTGCCTACATAATCTTTCAGCAAGGCTTCAAATTGTTTCTTAAAGCTTTTGCTGTTTATGATCTTTAAATATTGCTCCTGTAGCTGTAACACATTCGGGTAAAGCATTTCAGGCACAAAGGCCCCGCCGAAATCGCCATAGTAACCGTGTTTATCAATCTTGATTTTCATTAGATAATTTTAATCGTCATCTTTTGGTGAAGCAGGCGTTGGAAGCATGAGCTGCATAAATTTTAGATCAAGCCATCTGCCAAACTTATAACCAACCTGTTTAAAATGCGCCACTTCTGTAAAGCCAAAATTTTTATGAAAGCGAATGCTGCCTTCATTCGCTGCATCAATACCGGCTATAATTGTATGAAGATCCATTGCGATTGCTGCATCTATCAACGGCTGCATGAGCAACTTTCCAATGCCTTGCCCACGACTGTTTTCAGCAACATAAATTGAATTTTCAAGTGTGTACTTATAAGCAGGCCAATTTCTAAATGG
>JBDSRT010000057.1:0-10764 GCA_039929165.1 Ginsengibacter sp. | reverse complement strand
TTAAAAACAGCCAAAGGCGAAACGAGATATATGAATTATGAAAGTCTTGCTGATGGGGGTTTTGCAACTGGCTCAATGATGGGTAGTGGTGGCTTTGAAGTGTTAGATGAAGATCAATGTGTTGTGCGTCATACAATGTCACTGGCTAGGTTCTATCATCATGAAAGCTGTGGCCAATGTTCACCTTGCCGGGAAGGCACGGGCTGGATGGAAAAGATTCTTAAAAAGATCGAAAACGGAAAAGGCGAATCAAAAGATATTGACCTGCTTTGGGATATTCAAAGGAAAATAGAAGGTAATACGATATGTCCTTTGGGGGATGCAGCAGCCTGGCCTGTTGCCGCAGCAATCAGGCATTTTAGAGAAGAATTTGAATGGCACATTAAGAATCCTGAAGAATGTTTAACCAGGAATTATGGGTTAGCCCATTATGCGGAACCGCTTGAAACTGTATTAACTTAAAAGTAAAAAGTAAAAAAGTAAAAATTAAAAATTGGAGAACACGGTCAAAACTTTCGATATAAAACTCAGATGTTATGAATTCTCTAAAACAATAGTGCTTTTTTTAAACAAAACAGAATATAAGCGCATCCACTATTCTATAATTGACCAGTTATTAAGAAGTGCTACATCTATTGGAGCAAATGTGATAGAGGCAAAGTCTGGTAATTCCAAGAAAAATCTCATTGCCTTTTTTTCTATTGCTTTACGATCTGCTAATGAAACTAAATATTGGCTGTGTTTAATGCGAGATACAATGGATATAGACAAGGCAGAATTAAATACTATGATAAAGGAGGCAAATGAAATATCGAAAATTATTGCAAAATCAATTTTAACCTTAAAAGAAAATCAGGAAGATTAGTCTAACAAATTTTTACTTTTAAGTTTTCACTTTAATTATGCCTGAAGAACAAAAATCATTTAAAGTAACTATTGATAACATATCTGTTGATGTGCCTGCAGGTACGTCAATATTGAATGCCGCAAGAAAAATTGGCGGTGAAGTGGCGCCTCCGGCAATGTGTTATTACAGCAAATTGCAGGGCAGCGGCGGTAAGTGTAGAACCTGTTTGGTAGAAGTGGCAAGCGGCTCTACAGCAGATCCACGGCCGATGCCGAAGCTTGTTGCAAGTTGCCGTACGAATGTAATGGATGGTATGGTTGTAAAAAATATTACCAGCGAAAAAGTAATAGAAGCCAGGAAAGGTGTCGTTGAATTTTTACTGATTAATCATCCGCTGGATTGCCCCGTTTGTGACCAGGCCGGCGAATGTCATTTACAGGATCTCGGTTATCAGCATGGCGCTGAACAGACACGTTATGAGTTCAAAAGACGCACTTTTGAAAGAGAAGACATCGGGCCATATATTCAGTTGCACATGACGAGATGTATTCTATGCTATCGTTGCACTTACGTGGCTGATCAACTAACAGATCATCGTGTACATGGCATACTCGATAGAGGTGATCAGTCAGAAATTTCTACTTATATCTCTAAAGCAATAGAAAATGATTTTAGTGGGAACATGATTGATGTTTGCCCCGTTGGCGCACTTACAGACCGAACTTTTAGATTTAAAAACAGGGTTTGGTTTCTTAAGCCGCTTGATGCACATAGAGATTGTGAAATTTGTTGTGGTAAAGTGACCTTGTGGAACAGAGGCGATGAAGTGTTTCGTGTTACTGCCCGTAAGGATGAATGGGGCGAAGTAATCAACCAGGAAGATGGGAAACCCGGCTGGATATGCAATACCTGCCGTTTTCATAAAAAAGAAACAAGCGATTGGATTATTGAAGGCCCGACAAAAGTGAACAGGCATTCTGTAATATCGCAGGGGCATTACGTAAATACAGTAACGCCTAATGATCCGTTAGATAAAGTCTTAAATGGAAGACGACCTGTACATCTTCTGGATATTCATGACGAAAGTGAAGTGAACCAGCCTCAAGTGCATTTAGGTGATTTAAGCGGTCCGGCGGTTAATGAAACATTTAACGGAGAGCCAATGGCATCGGGACATAATGTGTTGGATGTTAAACAGGGCACAGGTGCTAACAAGCAAGGGACTGATTCAACAAATCCCAATGTAACAGCGAATATTTAATTTATTAGAAGTTTTATACTTTAATAACTATGCATTTATTAGCAATTGATTGGGCGGTGTTTACAGAAAAATTGATTTTAATAGTATGCGTAGTCAGCGGCTCTCTCGTTATTGCCATGTATTCTACTTATGGTGAGCGAAAAGTAGCTGCTATTCTCCAGGATAGAAAAGGGCCAGACAGAGCCGGCCCATTCGGCATTCTTCAGCCATTAGCCGACGGCTTAAAGTTGTTTTTTAAAGAAGAGATCATTCCTAATTTCTCCTCAAAATTTTTATTTATCCTCGGGCCTTGCCTTGCTATGCTTACAGCAATGATGACTGGCGCCGTAATTCCCTGGGGTAATAAAATACAAATAGGTGATCACACGGTGTCGCTACAAATAGCAGATGTGAATATTGGGATCTTGTATGTGTTTGGTGTGGTAAGTATGGGTGTTTATGGCATTATGATTGGCGGTTGGGCAAGTAATAATAAATTCTCTTTGTTGGGTGCTTTACGGGCCGCTTCCCAAATTATAAGTTATGAATTGGCTATGGGTATTTCCCTTATAGCCTTGCTGATGGTTACTGGTACATTAAGTTTGAAAGAAATGGTGGGCGGACAAATGGATCATTACTGGAACGTATTTAAACAGCCTTTAGGCTTTTTGCTTTTCCTGATTTGTGCTTTTGCAGAATGTAACAGAACACCTTTTGATCTGGCTGAAGCAGAGAACGAATTGGTTGGTGGATATCACACTGAATATTCTTCTATGAAGCTTGGATTTTATCTCTTTGCAGAATATATAAACATGTTCCTAAGTAGCGCTGTAATGGTAAGCTTGTTTTTTGGTGGTTATGATATTCCCTTTGTTAATGATGTTGCACTTGTAAATAATATCGGGTTGAATTGGGTTGCGGTTATACAGGGTGCCGTATTATTTGCCAAGATTGTAGGTTTTCTGTTTTTGTTTATGTGGGTAAGATGGACGATACCACGCTTTAGGTATGATCAGCTAATGAATCTTGGATGGAAGATTTTAATTCCGTTAGCGCTGTTTAATATGTTAGTAACCGGCGCACTGATTTTATTGAAACAAAATAACTGGCATTTTTAAAACATACAGATATATTTGCGCCTTATATAAATAAGGCAACGCTCACATATCACTTTTAAATTTTATTCAGAGAAAATGATCAAAAGAAATTAATGCAGGCACTCACAAATAAGGTGAAAGTAGTTGAGCGAAAGCCGATGACATTTTGGGAAAAATTGTATTTGCATGCTATTGTTAAAGGCATGGCAATCACCTTTAGCCATATCTTTAAAAAAGATCCAACAATTAGTTACCCGGAGCAGAAAAGACCGTTCAGTCCGGTGTTTAGAGGCCTTCAGGTTTTAAATAGAGATGAGGAAGGCAGGGAAAATTGTACTGCCTGCGGTCTGTGCGCAGTGGCTTGCCCTGCCGAAGCAATCACAATGGAAGCCGGTGAGAGACAGCCGGGCGAGGAACATCTTTATAAAGAAGAAAAATATGCCGTGAAGTATGAGATCAATATGCTCCGTTGTATTTTTTGCGGTTTATGCGAAGAAGCCTGTCCTAAAGACGCAGTGTATTTAAGTGAGACGTTTGCACCCTCAAATTTTCAACGCAAAGGATTTATATATGGCAAAGAAGATCTATTGATTCCCAACCCTAAAACAGAGCCCGAAGCTTTCGCCAAAGCCAGGGGAAGTAGAGCTACCCAGCCTCAAGGTCATGGTAACGAACATTAATAAAAATTAGATAAAAGTTAATGCCGGTAACACAAGTATTATTTTGGTTCTTATCAGCGCTCGCTATATTGGCAGCCGGCGGCGTTGTCTTGAGCAAAAATCCTGTGTACAGCGTGTTATGGCTTATTGTTGTGTTCTTTGCAATATCTGGTCATTACGTTTTAATGAATGCGCAGTTCCTGGCTATTGTAAATATTATTGTTTATGCCGGCGCTATCATGGTGTTATTTCTCTTTGTAATAATGCTGATGAATCTCAATGCACAATCTGAGCCTCCACGCAATCTTTTCATAAAATTATCTGGTGTTATTGCAGGCATGAGTTTATTGATAGTGATAGTTTCTGCCCTCGCATCAGCAACACAAATGCAACAGGTTACAACTTTAGGTGGAAGTGATGTTGGTCTTATAAAAGTATTAGGAAAGGCGCTTTTTAAAGATTATGTAATACCCTTTGAAATAAGCAGTGTGTTATTTTTAAGTGCTATGGTAGGCGCTGTTGTGATCGGTAAAAAAGAACCTGTAGCTATTAATCCTAAACTATGAAGTTTTTAAAAATATTTGTTGTCGCAATTTGCATGTCGCTGGCCTTTAGCAATACTGTGACGGCGCAGGTGGTTGATCTCGGTAATTTAGGAGAGCTTGATGTAAAAGATATTTTCAGTAAGGTAATGAATGTGAAAAAAGGATTTGCTCCAAAGTTTGCTTTGGGTAATCTTTCAATTCCAAAGATTTCAAAAGTGGCAGAAGTTTTAGGCGTCAAAAAAAATAATCAGGTCAACAAGTTATTCTCAACATTTAAAACGGGCAGAACAGTTTATAAAGTTGCCTCATATGCCGGTGGCGCATTAGCTGTTTATGGTGTAGCAAGAAAGATCGGCGATTCATTAACTAAAGCTTCAACCAAAACTGCTATTACAAGCGGACTAGTAACAATTGGCTCAGGTTTGATTGTGAAATTCTTAACCAAAGCGGCTTCTTATAAAGCTGTAGACGTTTTTAATGGGATAGCTGTTAGAAAGATTAAAGATATTTTTTCAGTTAAGCCGGCCTCAAACACTGCAGGTGTAGGGCTTTACGTAAAGTTATAATATGCAGATCCAGTGGTACATATTTTTATCGGTCGCTTTGTTTTGCATTGGTATAATCGGTGTACTTACCCGCAGAAATTCCATTATTGTTTTCATGTGTATTGAGTTAATGCTAAATGCTGTAAATCTTTTACTGGTTGCGTTTTCTAAAATGCATTTAATGAATGGTGCTGCAAAGTATCCGGCTCTTGCAACCGATGCACAACTTTTTGTATTTTTTATAATGGTAGTAGCTGCAGCTGAAGTAAGTGTTGGCCTGGCTATAATTGTAATGATGTATAGAAATACACATTCAGTAGATATTAATTTTTTAAACAGGCTAAAAAACTAAGGCTGTTCTAATACAAACATGAGTGCTATTCAACTGATATATCTTGTTCCCTTATTACCACTTGTAGGTTTTCTTATTAATGGTATGGCAAGAAATACTTTGTCAAAAACAGCCACAAGTGTGATTGGCTGCGGAGTAATTCTTTTGTCATTTATTATAAGCCTCACGGTCTTTTTCCAGGTTAACAAGGAAGGCTTTACCCCACAAGTTGTTTCCTACTTTGACTTTATTAATGCCGGAAAAATACAGGTGCATTTTGCTTTCCAGGTTGACCAGTTGTCATCTTTGTTTTTATTGATTATTACCGGTGTCGGTTTCCTCATTCATGTATACAGTTCGTCATACATGCATGAAGAAGAAAGTCCACATTTTGCAAGGTACTTTGCCTATCTGAACCTGTTTGTGTTTTCAATGCTTCTACTAGTGTTAGGTGCCAACTATCTCATAATGTTTATTGGGTGGGAAGGTGTAGGACTTTGCTCTTATCTTTTAATAGGCTACTGGTTTAAAAATGTAGAATACGGTAATGCAGCCAAAAAGGCTTTCATTATGAACAGGATTGGTGATCTGGGTTTTTTGTTAGCGATCTTTTGGATGCTACAGGCCTTCGGTTCCGTATCATTCCTTGATCTGTTTAACCCATCGTTCGGAGCTATTTCTTCAATATCGGCAATTAATTCTCCAACGCTTGTCGGCATATCTATTTTATTATTTGTTGGTGCAATGGGCAAGAGTGCACAGATTCCTTTATACACCTGGTTGCCGGATGCCATGGCCGGTCCGACACCGGTTTCTGCTTTGATACATGCTGCAACGATGGTTACAGCCGGTATATACATGATTGCCCGTAGCAATTTAATGTATACGCTTTCGCCAATTACTATGACAGTTGTTGCTATTATTGGTTTGGCAACAGCCGTGTTTGCAGCAAGTATCGCCCTCAAACAAAATGATATTAAAAAGGTATTAGCCTATTCAACCGTAAGCCAGTTGGGCTATATGTTTTTGGGGCTTGGTGTTGGTGCTTATACCGGCGCAGTATTTCATGTGATGACGCATGCTTTTTTTAAAGCATTGTTATTCTTAGGTGCAGGCTCAGTAATTCATGCCATGCATGGTGAACAGGATATAAGGAAGATGGGCGGCCTTAGTAAACATATGCGCATTACGTATCTTACTTTTTTCATTGGCTGTATTGCTATTGCCGGAATTCCGCCCTTTTCAGGTTTCTTTTCAAAAGATGAAATTCTGGCTGGGGCGTTTGCAAATAATCCGGTGTTCTATGTTATTGGTTTAGGCGGTGCATTACTTACAGCTTTTTACATGTTTAGATTGTTAAGCCTTACTTTCTTTGGCAAATTTAGAGGTACAGAAGAGCAATTGCATCATCTGCACGAAAGCCCTTCTGCCATAACTATTCCCTTGATCATTTTAGCAGTCTTAGCAGCTGTTGCCGGGTTATTTGGTATTCCTGAATTCATTATTCCTAATGCACATTGGCTTGATCATTTTTTAGATCCGGTATTTGCACAATCCAAAGCATTAATAAGTCATCATGAATTATCTCACGGCACTGAGTGGACATTAACCGTGGTATCGAGTGTCTTGATATTATTGACCAGCATTTGGGCTTATAAAAAATACGCAGCTTATAAAGGTGAAGCTGCGCCGGAAACCGGTTTTGGGAAGGTGTTGCAAAACAAGTGGTATGTTGATGAGTTATATGACGCCATAATCGTAAACCCGATCAAATCATTTTCTATTTTCCTTAACCGTGTGGTGGAACGTTCAGGTATTGACGGCTTAGTAAATGGAGTAGGACGGGGGGTAAATTACACAAGCCGCCAAATACGGTTATTACAGAATGGTCAGGCCGGTACTTATATTTTGATGATGGTACTCGGCATAATTGTTTTATTTATCGTTCAAATATTCTCACGGTAATATGGGTACCTACATTACGTTTCCTGAATTGTTGCTGTGGTTACCTGTGATCTTTGGTTGTATTTTATTTACGATTAATGATGCAAAAACGGTTAAAAGGCTTGCATTAATTTCTTCCCTGCTTACATTAGGTATTTCTATTACAAGCTTATTCTTTGCCGATAATTCAAAATACTTTCTCTACAATAATGTCAGCTATGTTTGGTTGCAGTATATAGGCAGCAGCTTTGCTGTAGGATTAGATGGCCTGGGGCACATGCTTACCTTTCTTACGGCCGTATCATTTCCCTTAATTTTTGCTGCCACCTACAACACTGAGTATAAGAGGCCCAATGTTTTTTATGGGTTGATGTTGCTGAGCCAGGCTGGTTTAATGGGAGTTTTTGTAGCTATTGATGCGTTAGTATTTTATTTCTTTTGGGAGTTGGCCCTTATACCCGTTTACTTTTTATGTAGTAAATGGGGCGGCGAAAAACGAATTCAGGCAACGTTTAAATTTTTCATTTACACCTTCGTTAGCTCACTACTAATGTTGGTAGGTATCATTTATATATACCTGCAAACCAGCCCTACAGCTACGGCGGAACATTCCTTTTCTGTGCAGTCTTTTTACAGTGTAGTAATAGCAGCAAAAGATCAAACGTGGTTATTCATAATATTTTTCCTGGCCTTTGCAGTTAAGATGCCGATGTTCCCTTTTCATACGTGGCAACCAGACACTTACGAACAGGCTCCCGCAGCCACTACTATGGTGTTAAGCGGCATAATGGTCAAGATGGGCGTCTTCGGCGTAATCAGGTGGATATTACCAATTTTTGATGAATCAGTTTTAAGATTTGATAATATAATTATTGGCTTATCTGTTGCCGGGATGCTTTATGCAAGCTGCCTGGCAATGGTACAGAATGATCTTAAACGAATAGTTGCTTACTCATCTATAGCTCATGTTGGTTTAATGTGCGCCACTATGTTTGCGTTAAATAACACAGGTCTAACCGGTGTTATGATACAAATGTTTAATCATGGCATTAATGTGATCGCCCTCTGGATCGTTGTAGACATCATCGAAAAACATACCGGCATTAGAAAGCTGTCAGAGCTTGGTGGCCTTGCCCAGCATACACCACTACTGGCAATCTTTTTTGTGATTATTGCCTTAGCAAATATTGCCTTGCCGTTAACTAATGCTTTTATTGGTGAATTTGCTATGTTCACGGGCTTGTTCGAATTCAATCCCTGGTTTGCAGCGATTGCCGGCATTAGTATTATACTATCAGCAGTTTATACGTTGAACATGATTCAAAAAGTGTTTTTTGGCAATGATAATATTTATACTAAAGTAGTGTCGCAGGTTACGTTTAAACAAAAATTATCACTATCAATAATTGTGGCATTTATATTTGTTTTAGGTGTGTATCCAAAGCCGATGATAAAACTTACGAACACCACGGTAACAAATGTTTTAAAACTTTCGGGGCCAATGGCCGACAAATAAGTCGCAATGAATTTGATTGGAGATTAAATAACAAAAGCTATTCGAACTTCTTATAATGAGTGCAATAATTCTTACAGCAATTTGGGGTGTCATCATGATGTTCGGGGGTGTATTATTTAAAAGCCATGCCACACCGAAATATTGGGCTATTGCAGGGATTATTATAGTGCTGGCGGCCAACATTGCTGAGTTCTTTGGGTATAGTTTGTTTAATGTCGACACAGGTGCTATGCTTAAATTTGACAGGTTTGGATTGTTATTTAACACGATTGCTTTTGGCTGTACTTTACTCTACTTTTTACTAACAGGTCCGGATATTGAAAAAGTGGGATCAAATGTCTCAGAATATTTTGCTTTGATTTTTTTCGTGCTGTGTGGCGTTTCTATCAGTTCCTCATTCAATACCTTATTGATGCTTTTTCTGGGGATAGAGATCATGTCAATCCCTTTATACATTCTTACAGGAAGTGATAAAAATAATCTCCGGGGCAACGAAGCAGCTCTGAAGTATTTTTTAATGGGTTCATTCTCTACCGGTATAATGCTAATGGGCATTGCCTTTTTATATGGCGGTAATACTTTAGCTTCCTTCAGCATAGAAGTTGTGCAACTAAATGGAGTGTCTATCCCGGCAATGATATCTGTAGGGCTGGTATTGATGATCGTTGCCTTATCATTTAAAGTATCTGCTGCACCATTCCATTTCTGGACGCCGGATGTTTATGACGGCGCTCCAACAGTGTTTACATCTTTTATGGCAACCATCGTAAAAGTTGCAGGTTTTGTGGCTTTCATAAGATTATTTAAAACGTCTTATGTAACAGCCCATTTTCAATGGCAGCCATTGATAGTTATTATCGTAGCTGCAACATTGTTCATTGGAAATTTTACCGCGGTTTTTCAACAGAGTGTGAAACGGATGCTGGCTTATTCAAGCATTGCCCAGGCAGGTTTTATGATGTTGGCTCTATTTGCCTTAAACAAAACGGCCAATGAGTGATTACTATTATATTCGGCAGCTTACTGCCTGGCGTCCATAGGGCTTTTTGCTATTGTGATAAAGATGAATGATTTTACTATTGAAGGATTTAATGGCTTAGGTGATCATCAGCCGGTTTTGGCTTTTGCAGCCACTATTTTTCTGTTGTCTTTAACCGGCATTCCACTTACCGCAGGGTTTACGGCAAAATTTTATATGTTACTCGCAGCATTAAAAACAGGGCATCAAGCCTGGCTGGTCATCTTCGCAGTGTTATGTGCTGCGGTTAGTGCATACTATTATTTCAGAGTAATACAGGCCATGTATTTTAAATCGGCCATTGCCGCTCACTCTAAACTTACCACATCTGTTTCTCAAAGCTTTAAGGTGTTGCTGCTGATTACAGCGGCGATAATAATTTTGCTTGGCTTTATGCCGGGATTACTTATTGATTGGCTTTACTATTAAGCTTTTTCTGTACCTTTTGATTTCAAATATTTTTGATGTCATATGAGGACAGGCGACACATTTTCTCTTGCTTTTAGAACTGTAAAAGGCAACCGCTTACGTACAGGCATTACCGTTGCAATTATAGCATTTGGCATTATGGCGCTGATAGGTATTATCACAGCGATAAAGGCCATGAATCAAAGTCTTGAAGAAAGCTTTTCTACGATGGGCGCCAATGCTTTTACTATACGTTACAAAGACAGGCAAATTCGCATGGGCGATAATAACTCCGAGCTAAAAAAAACGAAGAAAAATGCACTCAAAGAAAAGAAATCAAGCCTGGGTAGAATAGTTACTTACGAAGAAGCAAAAGCATTTAAGCAACGGTATAATTTTCCTGCCATGGTGAGCCTTTCTATGCGTGGTAACAATAATGTAATAGTTAGTGATGGCAAGGTAAAAACCAATCCTAATATTATGATTTTAGGTGGTGATGAAAGCTATCTGCAACTTAGCGGATATACCATTACGTATGGTCGGAATTTTAATAAGCTTGATGTTGAATCGGGAAGAAATGTTTGTGTGTTGGGTAATGGCGTTCTAAAGAAATT
>JBDSRT010000056.1:0-9243 GCA_039929165.1 Ginsengibacter sp. | reverse complement strand
TGGTTATGGCGTTTTCTTTGAACTTGGCCGGGCAAAATCTGTAAAACAAGGCTGGCTTTTTCAACTGGAATTATCAGAACGCAAGCATCCAAAAGAAGAGAAACTTAGTTATGACTTCAGCACGCCCTTCATTTTTGGAAAGCAAAACTTTTTTTATCCCGTTAAACTTGGCGTTCAGCAGGAACGATTGTTTGGTAACAAATCAAACAAAAATGGTGTAAGCATTACTTACAATTATGGCGGCGGTTTAGCTTTAGGCTTATTAAGACCTTACTATGTTCAACTTGGTAACAATGGCGATTATATAAAGTATGATTCACCTGATAGTCTCCAGTTTTTAAACCCAACTGCTATAATAGCAGGACCAAGTTTTAGCCAGGGCTGGAGTGACTTAAAAGTTACGCCTGGCGCTTACGGAAAGGCGGCGATCCGTTTTGATTACGGCAGTTATAATGAAGTGGTCTCAGCGCTTGAAGTAGGCGTCACTGCCGAGTATTATTCAAAAAACATTCCGATCATGTTAAGGAACGACGCTAAGAAGTTCTTCCTCAGCGGTTACGTTGCATTTATCTTCGGTAGAAGAAGATAGTAAACGGCAGAATTACTTATAAAACTTAGGTTAATGTAATGATTGAATTACCTACTATATCAACACAGGAAACAAAAGCAAAAAAACCAAAATGGCTGCGGGTTAAACTGCCGATTGGAGAAGAGTATAAACATGTACGAGGTTTAGTAGATACACATAAACTCCATACCATTTGCGAAAGTGGTAACTGTCCAAACATGGGTGAATGTTGGGGCGAAGGCACGGCTACCTTTATGATACTTGGCAACATCTGTACAAGAAGTTGTGGCTTTTGTGCTGTAGCAACCGGACGGCCGTTACCTGTAGATTGGGACGAACCTCAACGTGTTGCAGAAGCCATTAATTTAATGAATGTTAAGCATGCTGTTATTACATCTGTTGATCGTGATGAGTTAAAAGATGGCGGCTCAATAATATGGTTCAATACAATTAAGGCAGTAAAAGTCTTAAATCCATTTACAACTCTTGAAACATTAATTCCTGATTTTAAAGGTGAAGAATATAACATTGCAAGAATCATCGAAGCCGCTCCTGAAGTTGTAAGTCATAACATTGAAACAGTTGAAAGGCTCACAAGAAAAGTGCGTATACAGGCAAGATATTGGAGAAGTATGCAAACCCTAAGAATTTTAAAAGCAGGTGGCATGCGTACTAAGAGCGGTATTATGCTTGGCCTTGGCGAAACAAAAGATGAGATTGTTCAAACAATGAAAGATCTAAGAGAAAATTACGTTGATGTGATTACTATTGGGCAATATCTGCAGCCTTCAAAAAAACATCTGGAGGTAGAACGCTTCGTTCATCCTGATGAATTTGCAGAACTCCGCAACATTGGTTATGAACTTGGCTTTGATTATGTAGAAAGCGGACCCTTAGTGCGCTCATCTTATCATTCAGACAAACATGTTATTGCAGGCTGGGGTATAAATAAATGGAGAGAAGAGCGAGTGCTTACGGCCTAATCTTATTCAGTATAATGCGCAGCGGAGCGTTCAGCAGTTGCTTTCATTTCCCATACCAGTGCGCTTGCGCCAAGAATAGCAGCGTCTGATTCTTTCAATTCACTAAATACAAGCTTCACTTTATTTTGGAATATTGGAAGAAGATTTTTTTCCATATTGACCACTGTCGGCTTCATAATCATATCACCGGCTTTAGTTAAACCACCAAACAAAATAATTGCCTCCGGTGATGAAAACATTACATAGTTGGCTAAAGCCTCACCTAATATTTTTCCTGTAAATTCATAAACCTTCTTAGCAATCGGATCATTTTTGAGAGCGCATTCATGAACAATTTTGCTATTGATCTTTTTAGCCGGATAATCTCTCATTAAACTTTTTTCTTTAGGAAATTGCTCCAGCATTTCCTTTGCTGTTTCAGCCACGCCCGTTGCAGAAGCATATACTTCGAGGCTGCCGTGCATGCCTGTTCCTTTATGCAATCTTCCGCCTGGTACAACAATGGTATGACCAAGTTCTCCGGCAAAGCCGTCATGTCCTAATATTAAATGACCATTGGCAACAATACCGCTGCCAACACCGGTCCCAAGCGTAATCATTATAAAATCTTTCATACCTCTCGCAGCACCGTACATCATTTCACCAACCGCGGCGGCATTAGCATCATTGGTCAACCCAGCCTGTAAACCAAATCTTGCCGAGATCATTTTTGCCAGAGGAATAATACCTTTCCATTTAAGATTTGGCGCATATTCAATAGTGCCGCTATAAAAATTACCATTTGGTGCGCCTATGCCTATACCCTGTATATTAGCCTTATTAAATTTTGAAATAACAGGATTAAGTGTTTTATATAATGCGTCTAAAAAATCATCTACAGTATCATATTCATCTGTTCTCAGGTCACCTTTTTGCAAAATTTCACCCCGGTGGTTAACCACTCCATACTTAGTATTAGTGCCACCAATGTCAATACCTAATGCAAGTTCGTTGGATACATCCATGTAAACGGTTTTGATCTCTCCGCCGCCAGCGGAATCTTTTGGTGATTTAACTGCTTCTGCCACTTTTATAAATTTTGATAAATCAATATCTTTTTAATTTATTAAGTCCTTCGCACCCTCAGGTGATGTACTTTCTGTGAGAGTATCCAAAGGTTTATCATCATAATCAACACCTTGTTTCCTTAAAATTCCTTTTACAACAAACGCGAATAATGCAAGGTATGCAAAGCAAACAACAGCAACCCAATATGACTGATGAATACCATGTCCCTGAACAGTAGAACCAGATTGTAAATAATCTGCAAGTTTACCCTGCAATGGTGGTACAATACCTCCGCCTAAAATCATCATAATTAAAAAAGCTGACCCCTGTGTTGTATATTTTCCCAGGCCGGTTACTGAAAGACTAAAAATACATGGCCACATAATTGAACAAACGAGGCCGCCACTTAAGAAAGCATAAATAGCTACCATACCTGTTGACATCACGCCAACTATCATAGCAATAACACCAAGAATACTAAATATTAGAAGGGTTCTTGCAGGTTTGTCCTTGCTGATATAAAAACCAACAATCTGGATCAGCACACAAATCACGAAAAGATATAACGGCCTCATGTCATTCTTTGCTAAAGTATTCAAACCGATTACAATACCAAATGCGACAAGTGGTACAACAAATAACAGGATTTTCCTGGTTGAGGCACTTACCTTAAATGCCGAAATTGAACCTGCCCATCTGCCGATCATTAATCCACCCCAATACATAGAAATATAAGGTGCAACCTGCGATGGTTGCAAACCACCAAATGAGGGCTGGCGTAATAATTCTCCGAGATTACTGCCAATAGTAACTTCTGCACCAACATATAAAAACAGCGCAAGCATGCCAAGTACCAATTGCGGATATTTAATTGCTCCCCATCCTTCAGCATTTTTACTGGCGCTGATATAGGACACCAATAAACTAATAACCACTACGGCAAAAGCACCGAAGAGCCATTTCATCCGATACGTTTCAAGGCTATGCATATCTTCAAGTGATAGGGCAGAGGTATCATTTCTATAACTGCTGAAAACGGGAACGAACATGATGATCAAAAGTCCTGTCATTATTAAAAGCATGTATAAAGCCTTGTTAGCTTTCTCCGTTTTTTCTATAAGAACACCTGCAGGGACTTTTTTAGAAAAATAAAATAAGGCCGCTGCGCCAATAAATAGGGCACCAACACATATATATAATATTATAACCTTATCAAGACTTAGGCTTTGTATTTGTTCATCAGTAAGCGCAGCAGTTGAGCCAAACAACGCAAAGGCAACTACTATCGGCCCGATTGATGTGCCAAATGAGTTTACACCACCACCCAGGTTTACACGGCTTGTACCTGTAGAAGGTGGCCCAAGTGTTATGGCGAAGGGTTGTGCTGCTGTTTGCTGAAGCGAAAATCCTAAGGCCACAATAAATAAGCCTGCAAGCATTCCGGTAAACGTATTGGCATTTACGGCAATAATCATAGCAGCAGCGCCAATAGCAGAAAACAGCAATCCATAAACAATACTTTTCTTGTAACCCCATTTACCAACTAAATCCTTACCACCAAATGAGCCATAAGCAAACAAAGCAATTGCACCAATATAGTAAGCCAGGTAAAAAGCAAAATCTATAAGCTGGCTTTGAAATTGATCAAGACTAAAATAGTGTTTACAGAAAGGAATGAATATGCTGTTGCCTGCTGCTATAAAACCCCAGAAAAAGAAAACACTGATAAGCGTAGTCAACGCTCCATAGTTTGTCTCTTTTAAAACCTCTTCTCCCTCAATAGGTTTATAAGTATTCATTTGCGCAGTGGCCATAGCAAGTATAATTTTAAGCTGCTCAAAATAAACTAAATTTCTTATGTGAAAAATATTCATTTAAAATTTGTTGGTGACAAAATCGTCGTTACTTTGAAGAGCTATCAGTTACAATCTATATGGAAATACTTCATGTAAGTGCCGAGTGTTACCCTGTTGCGAAAGCAGGCGGGTTAGGCGATGTAGTAGGTGCTCTGCCTAAATATCAAAACAACTACGGGCATGTAGCCAAAGTGGTTATGCCAATGTATCGCACTAAATTTTTGTATGATAATTCTTTTGAAGTAGTACATAAAGGCGCCTTTGGCATGGCACATTACTGGTTTAATTATACTATTATTAAAGAGACAACAAACAGGCTTGGTTTTGATTTATACCTGCTTGACATAAATGGATTACTTGATCGTGAAAAGGTTTATGGCTATGATGATGATTCGGAAAGATTTACAGCCTTTCAAATTGGCGTGGTAGATTGGGTAAGTAATTGGACTGATAAGCCGGAAGTAATTCATGTACATGATCATCATACTGCGCTCATCCCTTTTATGATGAAGTATTGCTTTGCTTATAGGAATCTAAGTTCAATAAAAAGCGTTCTTACTATACACAATGCGGAATACCAGGGTTGGATGGGCTGGAACAAATCATCTTACCTGCCTGAATGGGATAGTTTTAATTGGGGCATGCTGGAATGGAACAAAGCTATTAATCCGTTAGCATCAGGTGTTAAATGTGCCTGGAAAGTAACCACTGTAAGCCTGGGTTATCTTGGTGAACTCAAATATAATTCCAACGGCCTTGAGGCTTTGTTTGAATACGAAAAAGGGAAATGTTCCGGCATATTAAATGGTATTGATGAAGAGGTTTGGAACACAGCAACTGACAGTTATCTTGAAAAAAACTATGGCATCAAGGATGCTGCAGAAGGTAAACTGGCGAACAAAACGGCCTTGTGTACACAGTTTAATCTTGATCCCGAAAAGCCCTTAATTGTATTTATAGGAAGATTAGTAGGAGAAAAGGCCGCCGATCTTTTAGCGCAAGCTATAAGCGATTCGATCTATTATATACATGGCAGCATGAATTTTTTGATACTGGGAAGTGGCGAGCCTCACATTGAAAATGAACTGCAGCAACTGCAGGGCCGCTTTATGGGTTATTATAATTCCATGATAGGTTACAATGAAAAGCTTAGTCATTTAATGTATGCCGGCGCTGACTTTCTACTCATGCCGAGTAGGATAGAACCATGTGGCTTAAACCAGATGTATGCCATGCGTTATGGCACTATTCCCATTGTAAGAAGAACCGGGGGCTTAAGAGATACGGTGAAAGATTTTGGTGAAGAAGGTGGCTATGGAATATGTTTTGACCAGGCTTCTGTTGGAGATATGACCCAATCAATTTTTAGGGCCGTGGAGCTATACAAGCAGCCTGCAAAGTTTGACGAACTTAGAAATTTTGTTATGCAGATTGATAACAGTTGGGAGAATATTGCAGGAACTTATATCAGTCTTTATGAGTCTTAAACAATGTGTTTTGTAATTAATGATCCATCATAAATTCGATATTTTATAGCATGCACTTGTTAAGTATATATTCAATTAATCTACACTACTAAAAACGGTTTTATGGTAAGCAAATCAGTATTGGCAGTAATTCTTGGCGGCGGAGCCGGAAGCCGGTTATATCCTTTAACAGCCAGCAGAAGTAAACCAGCTGTTCCTATCGCTGGTAAATACAGATTGGTAGATATACCGATTTCCAATTGTATAAATTCAAACATCAACCGAATGTTTGTACTCACGCAGTACAATTCAGCCTCTTTAAATAAACATATTAAAAACACCTACCAATTCAGCGCTTTCAGTAGTGGATTTGTAGATATTCTGGCGGCCGAACAAACACCGGATAACTCAACCTGGTTCCAGGGAACTGCCGATGCTGTACGCCAGTCACTCAAGCATATTGATAAGAATGAATTTGATTACATTCTTATATTATCCGGTGATCAACTCTATCAAATGGATTTTGGCGAAATGGTAGCTGCTCATCAAAAAAGTGGCTCAGATATTTCTATCGCTACAATTCCCGTAACAGAAAGAGAAGCTACAGAGTTTGGAATTTTGAAAGCAGATGAGAATGATAATATCACTTCATTTATAGAAAAACCCGGTTACGATATTTTACCAGAATGGGTAAGTGATACTGGCGATCTAAAACACCAGGGCCGAAATTATTTAGCCTCAATGGGTATTTATATTTTCAACAGGCAATTGTTGTTTGATCTTTTGGCAACCCAGGAAGATGCAACAGATTTTGGTAAAGAGATTATCCCCGACGCTATTTCAAAATACCAGGTAAGCAGTTTTCAATACAAAGGTTATTGGACGGATATTGGAAACATACATTCATTCTTTGAAGCTAATCTTGAATTGACCGCTGATCTTCCTTCATTTAATCTTTTTGAAAATTCCAAAACGGTCTATACCCGTGCAAGAATGTTGCCGCCGGCTAAGATCAGTGGTACTACACTTGAGAAAACACTCGTTGCCGAAGGTTGTATTATACAGGCTTCAAGAATTGAATATTCTGTAGTTGGTATAAGAACCCGCATCGGTAACGGTACAACTGTAGCAAACAGCTATATTATGGGTTGCGACTTCTTTGAGACGATACAGGAAATTGCCCACAACCACGAAAGAGGAATTCCCAAACTTGGTATTGGCGAAAGATGTTATATAAAAAATACGATCATTGATAAGAATTGCCGCATAGGAAATGATGTAAGAATAAATGGCGGCGATCATTTACCAAATAGTGATCATGCACTTTACACCGTTAAAGACGGTATCATTGTTATTAAGAAAGGTGCAATTGTTCCGGATGGTTTTGTGATATAATTTAATTTTTGATAAGTCATGGCGTTGGATTAACAATGCCATGACTTTTTTTATAATAAAGTAGTCTATCAACGAATTACCAAAACCCTCGCCATGTCAGAAATTGAAACAGACTTTGTAACTGCGCATCCCCCGGAAGTACCCAAACCTCACATGAGCTTTGGCCAAATCATAAATATGAGCTTTGGCTTTTTTGGAATTCAATTCGGGTTTGCTTTACAGAACGCCAATGTTTCCCGTATTTTTCAAACGCTCGGTGCAGACATTGATAAAATAGGTATTCTTTGGATAGCTGCACCCATTACAGGTTTGCTGGTTCAACCCGTAATCGGTTATTTAAGTGACAGAACATGGCATCCACGTTGGGGTAGAAGACGTCCCTTCTTTTTTATAGGAGCATTGTTAAGTTCAATCGCTTTATTCCTTATGCCTCAATCATCAGCACTTTGGATGGCGGCAACATTGTTATGGATACTTGATGCTTCTATTAATATTTCAATGGAACCTTTCAGGGCCTTTGTTGGTGACAAACTTCCATCATCGCAACGCACGACAGGCTTTGCAACGCAAACATTTTTCATTGGTCTTGGCGCAGTCATAGCATCACTCCTGCCTTACATTTTTACCAACTATTTCAATATAAGCAATACCGCACCGGAAGGCATAATCAGCGATTCAGTTCGTTATTCATTTTATATTGGTGCAGTCGTGTTTCTCGTTTCTGTATTGTGGACGGTGTTCACCACCGAAGAATTTCCGCCGGAAGATATGGATACATGGGCCAAGGAAAAGCTTAGAACAAAAGGTTTGCTTCATGGTTTTGCAGAGATCACTTCCGGTATTTTCAAAATGCCAAGAACTATGTTGCAGCTTGCTATTGTGCAATTCTTTACCTGGCTGGCATTTTTTTCAATGTGGATCTATACAACTCCGGGTATTGCGCAAAATACGTTCAACACAACAGATACAACGTCAAAAGTTTACCAGGATGCAGGTGATTGGGTGGGTGTAATGTTTATGGTATATAATGGTATTTCTGCAATTACGGCGTTCATGTTACCTGCACTGGCTACACGTATTGGTAGAAAATATACGCATATGATTTGTCTTATTATTGGTGGAGCCGGCTTGCTGTCAATGCTTTTTATTCATGATAAAACTGTTTTGTTATTGCCTATGGTTGGCGTTGGTCTTGCCTGGTCTTCTACATTAACGATGCCTTATGCAATACTCGCTGGTGCCTTACCTGTTCATCGTATGGGTTTTTACATGGGCGTTTTTAATTTCTTTATCGTGATTCCACAAATTTTAGCTGCCGCCATTTTAGGTTTTTTTGTAAGAACAGTATTTAATGAGCAAAGTATAAATGCCTTAGTGGTGGGTGGTGTTTCCATGATTATTGCCGGGTTTTTAAATTTTATCGTTAATGATAAGGACGATAAAGTGCTGGCAAAAACTCTTTCTTAACATGAAAGTTATTTTTAGCCTCATAATTTGTATAATTTGCTTGTCCTCCTTCTCGCAAACCTCATCATACAAATGTTATCCAACCAATTGGTGGGTTAACATGAAGAATCCAAAGCTGCAGGTAATGGTACATGGAGATAACATTGCATTAAAAAAAAATGGCATTAATATTAAAAACTATCCGGGAGTAAAAATTGAACGAATAAACAAGGTAGAAAATCCAAATTACTTATTTGTTGATCTGAATATAAGTTCACAAGCTAAACCAGGTACTATTACTTTCACGGAAACAACAGCTGCCTATGAAACACATCCAAAAATTTTTGATTTTGAATTAAAAGCACGGAGACCAGGTAAAAGCGTTGATTTTGCAAGAGGTGTTACTTCACGAGATTTTATCTATCTCATCATGCCTGATCGCTTTAGTAATGGCGATACAAATAATGATCGTGTGCCGGGCA
>JBDSRT010000055.1:0-12545 GCA_039929165.1 Ginsengibacter sp. | reverse complement strand
CAGTTCTAATTTTTCTTTCATAATGTTATTCACCGCCTTTAAAAGACATGGATTTATTACAGCATTAATTGTTGTAATAAGTGCCTGCAATGTGCCTGTAAAAGAAAAGAAAAAATCTACTACAGATGCGTCTTACAATTTTGCTCTGCCTAAAGGCTGGACAGAAGAACGCATTGCCTTCCCGATTGAATTTGCACCGCAAATAAATTATATAGGTGTTGAAAATTTACGCTTTGCGCCTGGTTGGGAATTTACAACAAGTGAAGAGCATTGGGCTTATGCCTTTTTATGGTGGCTTGATGGTAAACCAGCCCTGGATAAAGCTACGCTGGAAAGTCATCTTACCAGTTATTACACTGGCTTGGTTGGCAGAAATATAAAACAAAGACGAATTCCGGCAAGTGAAGTTGTGCCAGTTGTAGTTACTTTACAGAAAACAGTTACTCAGCATGGCGATGTTGAGAGTTATGAAGGCACAGGGGTTATTACTGATTATCTCGATCCAAACTATGAGCCCATTACATTAAATATTAAAGTGCATAAAAAAGATTGCACTCATACTTCTTATATTTTTCAAATATCCCCGAAGCCTTATAATCATCGTATTTGGCAACAACTTAATTTCTTAGATCAGGAATTTAAGTGTGGCAATTAATCATGATCAAAACTTAGTGTTCGATACAAGTATGTTATCTGAAAATTTTCTTGAAACGTTTAGCTGAGGACTGTCTTTAAAAATTATTACCAACGAACCATCATAAGCAATCCGTTCTATTACTTTAATTTTCGTGCCAATAGCAATCTTTAATTGTTCAAGATATTGTAGAAACACTGGCGAGGTATCTTTAACACCAACTACCTGCAGACTTTTACCTTTTTCAGCTTCCGATAGTGTGCTCCGCTGTTTCTGGTCAAACTTTCCATTAGCCGATGGTATTGGATCTCCATGTGGATCATACTTAGGAAATTTTAAAAATTTCTCCAGCCGCAAAATCAATTGTTCAGAATTAATATGTTCAAGTTGCTCCGCAATATCATGCACTTCATCCCAACCAAACTTTAGTGTATTATGCAGGAATACTTCCCAAAGCCTGTGTTTACGAATTATAAAGACCGCCATTTGCTCCCCTGCTTTAGTTAACTGAACTTTTTTATACTTCTCATAAGTTAAAAGTTTTTTTAACGTGAGTTTCCGCAACATATCAGTTACCGTAGAAGGCTTTGTATTGATGCGTTCAGCGATTTTATTTGTTGACGTATCAAACAATTTGTCTTTCTCAGACAATATATATATCGCCTTCAAATAATTTTCTTCAGTGAAGCTAAGTTTAAGTTGAGCCATCTTATAAAAGTATTGCTATTCTCCAACATAAAAGTTCGATTAATCTAACTTTATTTTTAGAATAATAAAATAAAAAGTAATTTGCGGATAATGCGACCAAGCTATTACATTACCTTTTTTATTATTTTTTTCTTTACAGGCATCTTTTCCTGTTCAAAAATTCTTCCCGGGTTACCAGAAGAAGATGAAATTTTGGATGGACCTGTGGAAGGATTAACGTCTGAACAGAACAGGCGTTTTCTGCGAGGCGACGCCGCCTTTAACGATGAGATCTTTAACCAGGCAAAGGGTTTAGGGCCATTGTTTGTAAATAATTCCTGTGGCAGCTGTCATGCCGGTGATGGCAAAGGTCATCCCTTTTCCACATTGACAAGGTTTGGGCAAACCGATTCAACAGGAAACACCTTTTTACACCTGGGCGGTCCGCAATTACAGCATAGGTCAATCATAGGTTTTGAGGCTGAAGAGATCCCTTCAGGCGCTGCTGTGGCTGGTTTTACACCACCTGCCAACACAGGTTTAGGTTTTTTTGAAGCTGTTCCGGATGCAACAATATTAGCGCTTGCTGATGAAAACGATGCAGACGGTGATGGCATTTCCGGCAGGCCTAACTGGATTTATATACCGCAATATGCTTCACTACGCAATGAATCAATTGAACGTAACGGTAGGTACATTGGTCGCTTTGGAAAAAAATCATCGGTGTATGATCTTTTACACCAAACAGTAAATGCCTATAACCAGGACATGGGTATCAATTCAACTTATGAGCATATTAGTACGTATAATGGACAGGAAGCAGATCCTGAAATTTCTAATCAAACTGTGCAGGACGTGGTCTTTTATCTTCAAACGCTTAGGGCGCCTGTTCAGCGAAAACAGAATGATGCAGATGTAAAAGCTGGTAAACAATTATTTACCACAATCAATTGTAGTAAATGTCACATACCCGAATTACAAACCGGAGATTTTTCGATCAGTGCTTTGTCTAATAAGAACTTCTTCCCTTTCACTGACATGCTCTTGCATGACATGGGGCCGGCTCTGAATGATGGTTATACAGAAGGCTCTGCCTTATCATCAGAATGGCGCACACCGGCTTTATGGGGACTTGGCTTATCTCAGAATTCACAAGGTGGTCAGATGTTCTTAATGCATGATGGCAGGGCAACAAGTATAGAACAAGCTATAGAATTGCATGGCGGTGAGGCCGAGGCAAGCAAAGAAAAATTTAGGCAGTTGAATGATAGTGAAAAGACGCAATTGCTGACCTTTTTAAGATCACTATAAAATTGGTAATACTTATATGGAACGGAGAACCTTCATCAAAAGCAGTTGTGCAGCATGTATACCGTTTTGTGCTTTGCCATTAATGCTTGACAGTTGTGCGGCGCTTACCAACACTACCGGGAAAATTGTAAAGGACGGCCTGGCATTAAACACTGAAGATTTTATAATCAAAGAAAAAGGCAGCAGTGCTTACCGGTCATTCCTTGTTGTGCGAAATGATACTTTAAAGTATCCGATTTGTGTATACCGGGTTAATGCCAATGAATACACCGCATTATGGATGAAGTGTGCGCACCAGGGCGCAGAATTGCAAGCTGCCGGAGATACCCTGCAATGCCCTGCACACGGCAGTGAGTTTGATAACAAAGGCCAGGTAACCAATGGCCCGGCTATTTCTAATCTTCGCACGTTCCCCGTTAGCATTAATGGTGCAACGCTTTTTATTGATCTAAAAAAACAAGCATGAAGTACTTATCAATACTAACAACGCTGGTTTTTTTAAATGCTGTTTCAATAGCACAGATCGATCCTGATCTTTTAAGAATATTGCCCAATGATACCGGATCTCTTAAATTAAATATGGATGCCGTTTATGACCGGCCATTTATACAGCCCGGCAAACTGCCTGTTTCACTTGGTGGATATGTTGAAGGCAATTACCAGTACGTCGGAGAAAATGGGCTTACCGAAGGTCACCAGTTCCAGTTCAGACGATTAACATTGTTTGTATCATCCACAATATCTAAACGTTTAAAATTTTTAACTGAAATAGAATTTGAAGATGGCGCTAAAGAGATCAATATAGAGTTTGCATCTGTTGACCTGGAGTTAGCGCCCCTATTGAATGTCAGAAGCGGCATTATCATGAATCCCATCGGGGCGTTCAATCAAAATCATGATGGTCCGAAGTGGGAATTTGTTGACCGTCCCATTTCTGCAACGCAGCTTCTGCCTGCCACTTTCAGCAATGTGGGCTTTGGCTTGTACGGAAAAAAGTACAGTAAAAAATGGGTATATGCTTATGAGGTCTACCTGACGAACGGCTTTGATGAAAGCATTATAGATAACTCCGAAAACAAAACTTTTTTACCTGCTACAAAAACAAATGCTAAAAGGTTTGAGGAAAGCTTTAACGGTACAATGTTGTTCACCGGCAAATTTGCTTTACGAAACAGGAACATTGGAGAGCTTGGCCTTTCGCATATGAACGGGATATACAACAATTTTAAAGAAGATGGTTTAATACTTGACAGGAAAAGACGGGTAAATGTGTATGCCGTTGATTTCAATACAACTCTACACAACCTTAATACTTTCATCAATGCAGAATATGCAGTAGTAAGACTTGACATTGCCGATACCTATACTGAGCAGTTTGGCAGAAGACAACATGGTGGCTTTATAGATATTGTTCAGCCGGTTTACCGGAAACCCGTATTTGGTTTTGAAAAATCTGTATTCAATGTGGCCTTAAGGTTTGAACATGTTGACTGGAACAAAGGCACTTTTAAATCTACCGGCGGTAATATAACAGACGATATAGTTGCAATAGCGCCGGCAATTACTTGGAGACCTACACCGCAAACAGTTTTTCGCCTGAATTATCAATATAGTTTTCAAAAAGATCTGTTAGGAAATCCTCCGTCAAAAGTTGGTGCTATACAATTTGGACTATCCAGTTATTTTTAAAACTAACAAAAACGTTTCTTTTGCCAGCTCTACTTACATTTGCAGACCAAAACGGCAGTTAACCAGATGAGAAAAATATTGAGTTTTATTCTTACCATCGTCCTGTTAGCGGGATGTCTTGACAAACAAACTTCTACAATAACTGACAAGGTTATAACCAAAGGGCAAATGCCAAATGTTGCAGTTGATAAAAAAACAAAAATTCATTTGGTATATGGTTCGGGTGATAGCTTGTTATACTCTATGTCGCTGAATAAAGGCAATACATTTTCTTCACCGGAAACAATAGCTATACTGCCAGGCTTATATTCATTTGCAACCAGAGGTCCTCAAATTACGATAACAAATAACGGTGTGTTAGTTACCGCAGCCACCTCATCCGGAAACATCTTTTCGTTTTATAAGGCAGATAATAAAAAGTGGTTGCCATCTGGAAAAGTAAATGACAGGGACACTATTGCCAAAGAAGGTTTGATGTCATTAAGCAGTGAAGGAGATAATGCCTTTGCAGTTTGGCTTGATTTAAGAGATGATAGACATAACAAACTCTTTGGGGCAAAATCAAATGATGGCGGCAGATCATGGTCAAAAAATATGATGGTTTATACATCGCCGGATTCTACAATTTGTGAATGTTGCAAGCCTTCAGTTGCAGTAAAAGATCATAAGGTCTATATTATGTTCCGAAACTGGCTAAAAGGTAACCGTGATCTTTATTTAATACAGTCAGCTAACGATGGGCAAACTTTTGGAGAAGCTCAAAAATTAGGTAAAGCAAGCTGGCAATTGAATGGCTGCCCTATGGATGGCGGCGCTATTGCTGTAACTAACGATAAGAATATACAAACGGTGTGGAGAAGAGAAAGCAAAATTTATTCAGCCTTACCAGGTATGCCTGAAAAAGAAATTGGTGAAGGCAGAGGATGCTCTTTGGAAACAACTAATAAGGGAACATTTTATAGCTGGGTTGAAAATGGAAATGTAGTTGTGTTAGATCCCAGGGGTAAAAAAAATATTGTTGGGAAAGGCATTCAGCCGGTGATAAAAGCAATTGATAACAACAGACTGATCTGCGTTTGGGAAAGTGACAAACAATTGCATTCATCAGTTATTGATCTATAACTGCAGATCGCTATTGACATTCACCATCTAGTATGGCATATAAAAACTTCCTGCTGATCTTTTAAATAGAATTAAGCTATGCTATTGTTTTAGTTTTCAGCAGATAAATCTATAGTATTAATAACTATGGAACGATGAGCTAGGGACATTTATACGGTGTAATGCGCCAGAAAATTTAAGCTTTGATTAATTGATTACGCCTGATATTTTCAATTTGTCTTTTATGGCGGAAAATGTGCACGATCGCATGCTCCATCATTTGTTCGACATCATATGACTGTCCCCAACCGGATTTTATCTTCAAAGCATTATCATGTTCTTCAATGTCTTTATCTGTAAAATGACCTAGTACGTTTTCGGTGCATACGAAAACATTGACTATATCTTCCATATAATTTGACACAGCGGTATGATATACTTTTGTCGGCCGGATGAGATTATCTCCTTTTACATTTTTAATTAAAGTAGCGTAGCCAAAACCTGCGTACACCACGTGTGTCAGCATATCCTGCAATGATCTGCAATTGTCATCTAATGTTTCAGCATCAGTTATAACTGTTAGATCTTCGTTAGAAATATCTTTGATGACATTTTTAAGATCTGCGATGGCCGTTTCGTAAATGTCTAACAATGCCCCGATAGCGCCTGTTCTGTCCATAAAATTTTTTGATGGTGTGCTTCAAAAATAATTAATATCTACTGTTGAATTTTGTGAGCAATAAATTTTACAAAAGATGTTACGACCATAACATCAACAGATGATTAATGAATGTAATTTTCTAAATATTCAAAATAAAGCCCGTCGAAGATTGACTGCATGACTTTAAAAAATATTTTTTTCAGACTAACACATTGGGAAACCTGGCACTATTTAGCAAAGTACATCCCCATAATGCCGGTCTGGTTTTGGTATGCATTAAAAGCAAGATCACTATGGTTTTTTACGCCATCAAATCCTACACTTTGTTTTGGTGGTTTTGAGGGTGAAACAAAAAGCGAAATGTATGCACAGTTACCGGCAGGCACGTATCCCAAAAGCATTTATATTTCTCCCACCAATGCTTTTATCGAAGTAGTACGTCTTGTTGAAAACAATAAATTTTCCTATCCATTTTCGGTAAAACCAGACGCAGGAATGATGGGTTTTATGTTTCGCCACATACGTAATGCTGCAGAATTAAAAGCTTATCATCAGAAGATGCCGGTTAACTATATAATTCAAACTTTAATAACCTGGCCGTTGGAAGTAAGTGTGTTTTATTACAGGCATCCTGCATCGCAAACAGGAATTATAACCGGATTTTTAAAAAAGGAGTTTTTACATGTAACCGGCGACGGAGCATCTACACTGCTTGATCTGATCTTAAACTATGACAACGTTCGTTTCCGTGTAGATGAAATGAAAGCCAAACATGCGTCAAAACTTGAAGATATTCTGCCGCCAGGAGAAATATATTTTTTGTCTTACGCCTTAAACCTTAGTCGTGGCGGCCGTTTGATAAGTCTTGAAAAGGAAAATGATAACCGGCTTTTACAATTGTTTGATGATCTCAGCAATTATTCCAAACACTTTTATTATGGGCGATATGATATTAAATGTTCATCCATTGAAGAACTAAAACAGGGTAAAAATTTCTCCATATTGGAATACAATGGTTGCGGCGCTGAGCCACACCATGCCTATGGCAATGGCAATACATTACTGCAGGCTTATAAAATATTTTTGACACATTGGAAAGCCCTTTACGCAATATCAACATATAATCATCAAAACGGTTTTCCACATTGGCCGTTTAAAAAAGGCTGGATATATCTTAAAAAAGCCAAAGCGCATTACCGGCTTATTAAAAAGCTGGATGCTGAAACGCAATTATGACGATAGCATCGGAACAAAGGCATCGTATTTGTTATCACAATAAACTCTAAATGGTTTTTATGACTCTTCAAAGCGACGCAATTATAAACAGTTTTCATTCATTTTTAAGCCAGGTTGATTTTCCGTGTGTAGCAGCTAAAGATGCGTCTGCAAAAGGCAATATTAAAATTATGATCGCTGCACATATGGCTTGTCCTGTTGATGATAAAGCTATTCTTGCATTCATATATGACTTTGTAAATAGCTATAGACAACATCGTAAAGGTTTTCAAAGTCTCGCCGTAATTTTTGAAGAACCGCTTTGTAGCAATGAAGGAATGTTCGAAGCGTTGATGTGGCAGCGTTTGCAGGCCCTTAGAAATTTAGATAGTAAACATTTTGACTACGATAAACGGGTAAGCCCTGAACCTTCATCTGCTGCGTTCAGTTATAGCCTGATGGAAGAAGCCTTTTTTGTGCTGGCCCTCCATCCTTTTAGCAGCAGACCCGCAAGACAGTATCAATACCCTGCATTAATATTCAACCCACATGAGCAGTTTGTACAAATGAAAGCCGGCGGAACTTATGATAAAATGAAAACAATTGTAAGAAGACGGGATATGAATTATTCAGGCTCAATAAACCCAATGCTTAATGATTTTGGTACAACCTCCGAAGCGCTTCAATACAGTGGCACTGTATATAATGATACCTGGCAATGTCCTTTAAAAAATCTATAAGTTGCATGATGATCATACCATCCAGAAGCGGCACAGCCTTCATTTTAAAAAAAGGACAGCGTCTGGTTGTAACTGATATAGAAGGTGAACAGGTTTCAGATTTCATCTGTTTTAATTTACATGACACAGCGGAATACTTATCCAGTGGCCGCACCATTGATTATGCCGAGACGATTTTTCTTACCAAAGGTCATTCGTTTTATTCCAACAGGAGTAACATTATGTTTGACATCATTGAAGATACGGTCGGCCGTCATGATTTTTTATTAACGCCTTGCAGTGCCGATACTTTCCGCATTATATATGGTCATGAACAACCGCACAGGGGTTGTCTTGGCAATCTTACGAAAGCTCTGGAACCCTATGGCATATCCGCTGACGACATTCCTATCTGCTTCAATATTTTTATGCATGTTAGTGTAAACAGTGACAATGGCCGCATTAATGTATTGCCGCCCAAAAGTAAAGCTGGTGATCACATTTGCATTGAGGCCCGGATGGATCTTATTGTAGGCATGACAGCCTGTTCAGCAGAAATGTCTAATAATTATTCGTTTAAACCGATTGGGTATAGGATAGTCTGAAATTGATGTTCCTTTAAAAGGTTCCTGAAGATTTTTTATTTCTTGAACTCACCAAAGTGCCAAAGAACGCCGCATGGATCATGCACGAAACATTCACTGCCCCAATCATACTCTTTAACAGGTATTAATCTTACGTCTTTGTATTTAGTCATCAGGTGCAGCAACTGAAGTTCTTCCCAGAATTGCTTTACATTCTCTACTTCTACAAACACCATAGTATTATCAATCCAGTCTTTAACATACCCGTCCTGTAAATAAAATCCGAGTGTGCCTGTTGAAAATAATGACATATCATGAGATAAAACTTTTTCTTTAAAGCCAAGATCATTATAAAAGCGTCGTGATAATTCAAAATCTTTAGCGCCGATGAATGGTCGAATTGATTTGGCTTTAAGTTCCATAACAATAATTTGTAAGCAGGTTAAATAGGCGAAGTGTTTTATATAAATCTCTTACACTAATATACAAAAGGGCATTTAGATACTCTTTAATCTTGGTTAATTATATCATATACAGGTAGCGCTTAATTAGTCTTTGGCATCTTACTCATATCCATGTGAAGCACATTCCATCTATGGCCATCAAGATCTTTAAACACACAACCATACAGCCACCCTGTCATTTCCGAAGGTATGTGATTGCTTGTACCACCTGCCTCTACAGCTTTTTTTACCATTTCATCAACCTCTTCTTTGCTCTCAGCATCAATAGAAAGTAAAACCTCAGCAGTATTTTCAGGGGCAATTTCGCTGGAGGTAAAGCCTTTAAAAGTCGCTTCATCAAAAAGCATAACTACAAGATTTTTTTGGCCTATTTGTAAACTGGCCGAGGTAGCCGTATTGCCATGTTGACCAAAAGAAAATCCAAGCGTTTGAAAAAACATTTTCGATTTCATCACATCTTTTACAGGAAGATTAATCCAGAATTCTTTTACCATTTTGTAGGTTTTATAAATGAAAATTAATTAGATAAACTTACATTCAATTGTTTAAAATAGTAGTGTATAATAGCGACAAAATCAAGGCATTTTGCGACATGACATTAACCGGCAGTCTTAATCAATTTTGTCAAAAGCCGCCAGCTCACCAATTGATACATTGACCTCTTTTTTTAGTGGTCCCTTGAACACTTTTCCATCCTGACCTTTCCATTTGCCTTTTGGAAAAATTACGAGTCTTGATGTTGTTTTATCAAGCACAGGCGCTACCATCAGGCGATCACCCATCATGAACTGATCTTTAATGTCTGAAAGCCCCTGGCCAGGAAAAACATATTCAAGGTTTCTAACAACCGGTTCTCCGCTCTTTGCTGAGGCTTTTACAATATCGAGAATATACGGCGTATACTTTTTTCTAGTTTCTACAGCATTTTTCACAGCAGCAAAATGTTCTGTATCCAGTATGCGCCAGGGTGCAACTGAAAACTGCATCATAGGCATTAAAGCACTACACTCAGCAGAACGCACGACCAGATCCTGGTCAAATTTAGCCAGGCCAATGAACGAGCCATACTCCCCGCCACCAATCATATCAGGGCAGGTGAATTGGTAGCCCAACAAGCCTGCTGCCGTAATGTTAGGAATCAATTTTTGCAGATCAGCCCAGGTATGTTGTTTATCTCTTAGCCGCTCGGCAATTGGTTCGCCGCCCCGTTTCCACATGGCCCTGTATTCGTTTAATTTATAGTAATTCCCGAATACGCCCCAAAGTTCGCAGTGTTCATTAGCATTCTTTTTTTGATACGTTACAATGTTGCCTGTATAATATTCAATGTCGCCTGCATCAAATTTAAAACCGTCAACACCGTATTCTGACATCATAAAATCAAGCTGACCTCTATACCATGCCACAGCACCAGGGTTGGTAAAATCAAGACATGCACTATAACCATTCCACCAATTAATAACAGCGGGTTTAGTTGCATTCTGCCATTTCAAACCTGTATTGCCTTTGTTATCCATAATCAGGTATTTCTTATCGCTTAATTCCCGGAAGATGGGGCTATCAGGAGAAATGAAAGGGCAAACCCAGACCATAACTTTGAAACCTAATTGATGTAATTCAGATATCATTTTTTTTGCGTCGGCAAAGCGATCTTTCCTGAAAGAAAATTTGCCATAATTATCGGCCCAGTTATCATCTATCATAAACACGCCTGGTGGAAAGCCATTGTCAATTATAGCATGTGCATATTTGAGAATGTCAGTTTGATTTTGATTGTAAACCAATTCTATCCAGGTATTGTATTGCGGACTTGAGAACAACAAACTATCCGGCATAAGTCCACTGGCTTTGAAGTGAACCTGACTTGCAGCTTTAAACGCTTCTGACAGTGTTTTACCGTTACTAACTATATTAACGCTGTCAAAATAATTTGAAATTGTGATCTCGTCTTTAGATATAGCAAACTTAAATGGCTGATTGCTCCAGATATATCTCCCCATTGAAGACAGCAAAAGTGGTGCAGATTGATTGCCATTATTATAACCGTTAAGATCATAGGTGTAGCCAGGCTTATAAGGTGATTGGGTTCCTTCATCAACTACACCACCATACCACTTTTCACCTGCTAATATTTTGTAATGCTTTACATCACTCCCCTCCTGCGCAATTGAAAAAAACGGTAGCATAATCAGTAAAATGAAAGTGATCTTTTTTCTTATGTTTTTTATGATCATAATTTATAGATAGAATTTGTTAGGGAATTTAAAGGAGAAAAAATATTGTTTTATGTAGCAACTTTCCCGGTGATAATTGAACTTTAATTAAAATTGTTTAGGCTTCTGCTTTTGCGCCAATGACTCTACCAGTGCTAAGATTCTTTTTTGCCGCGTCTCCGGCCGCCTCGCTAATACAAGCCATTGCAGCATATGTTTTCTTACTGATCTGCTTAGACTAAAATAAAATTGCTTTGAACCTTTATGTGCTTTAAAGGCTTTCTCAAGGTCTTTCGGTATTAAAAGTTCTTCTACGTCATCTAAAATTGTCCACGATCCATTTTGTTTTGCCATCTCAATGCTATCCAGACCAGCCTGGCTCATTTTGCCGCCTTCTATAAGCTTTTGAATCGTTTCTTTATTTATTTTCGACCAGGTTCCCTTAGGTTTTCGTTTGCTAAAGAATTGCATATACCTGTCTTCATCAACCGGCATTGCTTTACTATCTATCCAGCCAAAACAAAGTGCTTCATCAACCGCCTCGCTCCAGGAAAGTGTTCTTAAACCCGTTTTCATTTTATGAAAGATGAGCCAAACAGATTGTTTTTTTTCATGATTTTTTTGTAACCATTTTCTCCATTGCAATTTGCCTGCTGGATAAAAGGATTCAATCTCTTTAATAGGTGTTGCTGTCACATTTAAACATTAAATCGTTATCATATATTGTTCAAATTTATTGGAAAGAAATATTAATCGATGGAGATTACACAACGTCTATAAAAAATGTTGAGCGCCTGTTTTTCATATCGGCACTGAATTGTTGTTTAGTGTTTTAGTAGGCTTTAAACTTGTAGCGATCCACGAAATCCCCTGGCAGCATAGTAAGATTCTGCACCGTTGTGGTAAAGAAAGACAGTGTTATAACGTCGATCACAAAAAAGAGCACCGCCAAGTTTTCTAACATCGCTTGGCGTTTGTATCCAGCTTGATGTTTTTAAATCGAAAGCTCCCAACAGTTGCAACTCACGATATTGCTGTTCTGTTAAGATGTCTATGTGCATAGTAATAGCCATATTTACAGCACTATCTACAGGCTTATTGTCTTTACGTGATGCCAGGGCATCGCCGTCGTAACAGAGGCTCCTACGTTCCTTCGGACTTTCTGCTGAGCAATCATAAAAAATATATTCACCGGTCTCTGTATCATACCCAACAACATCCGGTTCACCGCCGGTTTCTTCCATCGCATTAAGCGACCAGAGCTTTT
>JBDSRT010000054.1:0-3022 GCA_039929165.1 Ginsengibacter sp. | reverse complement strand
TTTTGATGGTGACAGTTTTTGTGGAGATATATTATTTTGTTCTTTAAATTTTGCAGACGAAGAGGCGGTCTTCGTTTGCGGCTCAAGTGTCGTATTATCCGTCTTTACTGTTACATTATCATCTCCAATAAAATAATTATTACATATCCAACCAACCGGAATCAACATAAGCAGCCACAACATTTTTCTATAATTATTACTGTTTTTAGCTGGGAGAGTGCTTTCTACTCTATCCATTTTATTTAAAACACTATCCCAGTTATCACTATCTGTTTTCAGCGGGTAATGTTCTGCGGCCTTCCTGAACAAATCATCCATATCATCATTTACGCTTTGCATGGCTCTTTTTGAAATTCACTTTTTTTTATATAGCTTTTTAGAAGCCCTTTGGCTTTGAATAAATTAGATTTAGACGTACCTACAGCGATACCTAGCGTGGCAGCAATTTCCGGATGTGTAAAGCCATCAATCACAAACATGTTAAACACTACACGATAATTTGGCGGTAATTTTTGTACCTGTTCAATTAGCTCCTTGTAAAGAATGGAATGATCTGCATGCTGGCTGTTATCTTCTAACCAAATGCCTTCGTTGGTTAAAGCTGTTTCAGGAATGAAGTGATCCTGTCGAAGCCGGTCAATGGCTGTGTTGATCATTACAACTTTAAGCCAACCCATGAATACTGCCTCTATATTTCTACCGGGCGGCACCAAAAAGGTGTTGAGCTTATTAAACACTTTTACAAAACCATCATTTACTACATCTGTTGCCTTTTCATACTTAAAAATATATCTAAAAACAACCTTTAGGCAATAGGCATAGTATTGGAGGTAAAGCGTCTTTTGGTCCTTACGGTTGTTTTGCCTGGAGCCTTCTAATATTTCTTGAAGGTTAATCAAAAATAAACGAAGCGTTTATTGTGAATACGACATAAAGTTCGTAGAGGTTGCTTAAAGAACAACTTTAAAATTTAGCAAGAGTAAAAGAATCAGCAGTAGAAATAGAAATCTAGGCCGTAACCGCGGCTCTGTTATGAATGAAGTTATTAAGAATGTTCCAGGCGGCCATATTACGGGATTGGTAACCAGTTGCTGCGGCTAAAGCATAAATAGACCAATAGCCAAAGATGCCATCAATTTCGCCAACGTAGGTACCTGCCTTGCGCAACAATGTCTGCCAAATCATCGCATTATCCTTTTCAATGTTATGCTGAAACATAATGTCAGCAGGTATTTCCAAATGTGCCCGGCGATTATTATGCCGTGTATCTGTTTGCCAGGTTAATTGAAGCCCGGTTGCTTCTATTATTGAAGTATACTGATGAGAATTGTAGATCAGGCGCCTGCCAATATCAAACAAACCGATATCAATAGCAGCAGAAGGCAAATAATTATGCGCAGATTTTAATAAATATCCATCCTTATCTGTAAGCACTTTGTTACTTTCTGTAACCCGCCATTTGCCGTTTGAAAATTTGCGGCCACGTTTAAATAATTCAAATTGCTCTTTGGGATTTCTATAGCCTGAAATTATTTTACAGCTTATACCATTTGACAATGTCTTTTCTATGGCCTTATAAACAGCATCAAGATTGGAGATAATATAAGGATGGATATATTCCGGCTTATCGGGTTGCATTTTTAACGCTGTTTTTTCAGCAACATCAAAGTTTTACTTTACATCACTATCAGCCAATGTAAAAACAACCAGAATTTAGGGTGATTTAACCCTTTAAATTAAAGATGGTAGGTTTTAAATGACCACTTTCTGATAACATACGTCCATAAAAAAACAGCAGGCTTATAACCTGCTGTTAATAGAGTCAGTATTTAGATAAAATTCTAATCTAATATAAAAGCTATTTATAGTCCAATACCAAAACCTACTTTAAAGCCCTGGTTATAAGAGTTCAATTTTTTATTGGCATCTACCTTCGATAAACCATAATCGTATGATGCCATGATGTTGATACCATTAGTAAACTGGTAACCAAGACCGCCGGTTAAAGCAGCATCCCAACGATTAAATTGTGAAGTAGCGTCAGTAGAGTTTCTGAAAAGATTGATCCCTAACACGCCGGCAGTTGTTCTAAGATCAGCCTTTGCCAGGTAAGAAAATTGAGGACCTGCAAAAAACTGCAAGCCACCAACGTTTGCTTTCAACAACACAGGTATGTCAATATATTGAGACTGAAGTTGAGCTTTCGCATTGGCATTAAGAATGTCCAAGCCTTTAATATTTAACGCACCTCTTAATTCATATCCTTTTAACGCATAATATACGGCGGGCTCAACAGATAAACCACCAGCTAATGGAATGCTAACATAACCGCCGCCAAAAAAACCTGTAGAACTTTGCGTAGTAACCATGCCGTTAGTAAAATTTAAGAGTTTATCAAGATTGGTTACGGCATCTCCTCTCATGCTGGTAGAATTTATACCTCCACGAACACCGAATGTTGGTTGTTTTTGTGCAAAACTTATGGCAGTGGACAAGATACAAATGAGTAGTAAAATTTTGTTTTTCATAATCTGTTCAACGGGTGTTTAAAAGCCGTTGCAATTATGAGAAAGTATTTTCTGCAATAAGATTAAAACCGGCTTAATAAGCTTTTGTTAAAGCAAATTCATCAAAATCCCAAAAGCACTTTACTTATTTCGTCTTTGACTTTCTACCTTTTACTTCTTTAGTGTTATGAGTTACATCATAACCTTTAGCGAGCTGCTCTTCACCTCCCCGGCTATCAACATCATCCCATTGTTCAGGTCTTTTCTTGTTATTGGTTAATTGTTTGCCCTGGTTAATGTTTTGATTAGTGGTCGTATTCATAGCTTATATTGTTGCAAGAATTATGTTTTGCGACACTAAAATTGGTCAAGTATTTGAATGAAAGTCTTTAAATTATAGGTATGCAAAAAGATGATGATACAGTTAACCCGACACCGGAAGATAAACCGTTGTCAAATGCCATTAAAAATCCGGATGAATGGACAACAGGCGATGAAGTGATGACTGGTGCACA
>JBDSRT010000053.1:0-2655 GCA_039929165.1 Ginsengibacter sp. | reverse complement strand
GGCAACAGGTTGAAAATGGTGCACAAATCCTTGATGTAAACATGGATGATGCCTTGCTTGATGGAGAAAAAGCAATGACGACTTTTCTAAATCTTTTGCAGGCTGAACCGGATATCGCAAAAATTCCGGTAATGATTGATTCTTCCAAATTTTCAATTATTGAAGCAGGCTTAAAATGCGTTCAGGGTAAGTGTATTGTAAATTCTATCTCTATGAAGGAAGGAGAGGAGAAATTTATAGACCAGGCAATTACCTGTAAAAATTATGGTGCTTCGGTTATAGTAATGGCTTTTGATGAGAAGGGCCAGGCTGATACTAAAGAACGTAAAGTTGAGATTTGTTTAAGAGCTTATAAGATTCTAACCGGGATAGGGTTTGATCCACAGGACATCATTTTTGATCTGAACATTTTTGCCATTGCAACCGGCATCGAGGAACATAATAATTATGCGGTAGATTTTATTGAAGCCACGAAAGAGATCAAAGAAAAATTACCCTTAACCAAAATAAGCGGTGGTGTAAGCAATATATCCTTTTCTTTTAGAGGCAATGAAACGGTAAGAGAAGCCATGCATAGTGTTTTCCTGTTGTATGCTATCAGGGCTGGTATGGATATGGGTATCGTTAACGCAGGCCAGATGATTGTTTACGATGAAATTGAACCACGGCTTAGAGAACTTAGTGAAGATGTAATTCTTAATAAAAATCCCGAAGCAACAGATCAATTACTAGCTTATGCCGATACAGTTGTAGCCAAAGGAAAAGTTGAGGTTAAGAACGAAGCGTGGCGAAATGAGGCCGTTGAAAAAAGGTTAAGTCATGCTTTAGTAAATGGTATTACTGACTTTATTGACATTGATACCGAAGAAGCCAGGACAAGATTTGCTAAGCCTTTAGAAGTTATTGAAGGGCCATTAATGGATGGGATGAATATTGTAGGTGACTTATTTGGCAGCGGAAAAATGTTTTTGCCGCAGGTTGTTAAAAGTGCCCGTGTTATGAAAAAGGCTGTGGCTTACCTGCTGCCTTTCATTGAGGAAGAAAAATTGAATAATCCGGTAAAAGACGAAAAAGGAGTTCCTAAAATTTTACTCGCCACTGTTAAAGGCGATGTACATGACATCGGTAAAAACATAGTCGGTGTGGTATTAGGGTGTAACGGTTATGATATTATTGATCTGGGCGTGATGGTGCCTGCAGACAAAATTTTACAAGCGGCTAAAGAACATAATGTAGACGTGATAGGTCTTAGCGGCCTTATAACACCGTCTCTTGATGAGATGGTGCATATTGCTAAAGAAATGACAAGGCAAAAGTTTACAATTCCTTTATTGATTGGCGGAGCTACTACTTCCCGTATGCATACGGCTGTAAGAATATCGCCTGAATATAACAACGGCGTAATGCATGTACTTGATGCATCAAGAAGTGTAACAGCAGTAAGCAGCCTGATAAACCCGGAACAAAAAAATGACATTCTTCAAAGAACGAAATCAGAATACGACAAACTTCGCCAGGATTTTGGAAACAAAAAATCTGCGAAGAATTTGCTGCCATATAAAGCAGCTGTTACTAACGGGTTTAAAATAGACTGGCAAAATCATGAACCCGTAATCCCAATCTTTACCGGTGCTAAAGTTTTAGACAATTATTCTTTAGAAGAAATAGCAGAATATATTGACTGGCAGCCATTCTTTATTGCCTGGGAACTCCATGGCAAATTTCCGCAGATATTAAAAGACGAAAAAATTGGAGTTGAAGCGACAAAACTTTTTATTGATGCACAGGCTTTGCTAAAAACAATTATTAAAGAAGAATGGCTAAAAGCCAGGGGTGTGTTGGGTTACTGGAAAGTAGCGAAACCCGCTCCGGATAGCCTTATCGTTTATGATAGTACTGATCAACCAACACATCAATTAGAATTTCTAAGGCAACAAATTCAAAAAGCAGAAGGCCAGGCAAACATGTCTTTATCAGATTTTATCAAGCCTTCAAATGATAATGATGAACACGATTATTTAGGCGCATTTGCTGTAAGTATTCATGGTATAGAGCCACACATTAAAAAGTTTGAAGAAGCGTTTGACGATTATAACAAAATCATATTGCAGGCACTTGCAGATAGATTTGCAGAAGCCTTCGCAGAGTTGCTGCATAAAAAAACAAGGATTGAATATTGGGGTTATGATAAAAATGAATCCTTAGATACCAAAGCACTTATAGAAGAAAAATATACAGGCATAAGACCAGCGCCAGGTTACCCGGCCTGCCCTGATCATACAGAAAAATATAAATTGTTTGAGCTTTTAAATGCCACAGAAAATGCAGGCATTACTTTAACTGAATCTCTGGCCATGTATCCGGCGTCCTCTGTGTGCGGCTGGTATTTTGCCCATCCTGAAAGTAAATATTTTGGTATAGGAAAAATTGATAAAGACCAGGTAGTTGATTATGCTAAAAGGAAAAAGATGCCTCTTGAAGACATAGAAAGATGGCTTAGACCTCAACTGTCTTACGATGCCTGATTTTTTTAACCTGATATCTAACCCGTTTATATAATATTGATCCATAATAAAAAATATTTATGAGGATCATCAGCTATAATGTAAATGGTATACGTGCAGCTATAAGACGTGGCTTTTTGGAATGGCTTTC
>JBDSRT010000052.1:0-3020 GCA_039929165.1 Ginsengibacter sp. | reverse complement strand
AAACAAAAACTTACAGAAATACTTAACCGCACGCTGTTAAAAAAGGAATAATAATGGATTAACGGTGCGTCAGAAAACAAAAAACCGGTCAAAAAAATTGTAAATTGATTGCTAATATATTTTTCTTCGATTGGAAAAGCTGCTGATCATACCTACCTACAACGAACTTGAGAACATCTCGAACATTTTAGCAGCGGTGTTTTCTTTACAAAAAGATTTTCATGTTCTTATTATTGATGACAGTTCACCGGATGGCACTGCGAACGTGGTAAAACAATTGTTTGCAACTTACCCGGGAAAATTATTTTTAGAAGAACGAAGAGGTAAGTTAGGCCTTGGAACTGCCTACATACACGGCTTTCATTGGGCATTGGACAGAGGTTATCATTTTATTTTTGAAATGGATGCCGATTTTTCTCACAATCCGGTCGATCTTGAAAGATTGTATTTGGCCTGCAAAAATGGTGGCGGTGATGTTGCGGTTGGCTCACGTTATGTGCCTGAAGGCAAGGTTGAGAATTGGCCAAGGTTACGGAGGGTAATATCAAAAGGCGCATCTATTTATACACGCCTCATTACCTGGATGCCGATAAAAGATCCTACAGCCGGGTTTGTTTGTTATAAAAAGGAAGTTTTGGAATCTATCAATTTTGATGAAATATCTTTTGTTGGTTATGCCTTCCAGATAGAGATGAAGTTTGCAGCCTGGAAACTTGGTTTTAAAATAGTTGAAGTGCCGATAACATTTATTGACCGGCAATTAGGTGTTTCTAAAATGAATAAAGGCATTGTGAAGGAAGGCGTACTTGGTGTCCTTAAACTCAAATGGCTTAGTATGTTTAAGAACTATCGCTCAAGGGTGAAAAATGTACTCGATGTAAACCCTTCTTATTAACATTATTAATTACTGCAGAAAGTTTACGGATTTGCCTTGTTAAGAATTGTTCACCAATTCAATATTCAGATCAAAAATTCTATTAGCTGTTTATTTAAACCCGGGATGAAATCTTTGTAAAGTGTCTCTAAGAAATTCTTTATCGAGATGGGTATAGATCTCAGTTGTGGTTATACTTTCATGACCCAACATTTCCTGTACAGCTCTCAGATCAGCACCACCCTCGACCAAATGTGTTGCAAAAGAATGGCGGAAAGTATGTGGTGAAATTTTCTTTGTAATACCTGTGGCTTTGGCCAGGTCTTTTATAATGATAAAGATCATCACCCTTGATAATTTATTGCCTCGCCTGTTTAAGAAAACAATGTCTTCATTGGCACTATTTCTAGGCACATGAACTCTTATATTTTCCAGGTAAATCGTAAGATATTTTATAGCACTTTCACCAATCGGTACCAATCTTTCTTTATCACCTTTGCCAATCACTCTTATAAAACCCAGCGCTAAATACAAGCAGGAGATTTTTAAATTAACAAGTTCACTCACCCGTAAGCCGCAACTGTACAGCGTTTCAAGCATTGCACGATTTCTTGTGCCTTCCGGCGTACTTACATCAATGGCATTCAAAATATTTTCTATTTCATTAAAACTTAAAGTATCGGGCAGTAATTTTTTTTGCTTAGGTGTTTCTATTAAAGCTGTGGGGTCATGCTTAACAATATCTTCCTGCAAACAATATTTAAAGAAACTTCGCAACCCCGATATGATGCGTGATTGAGAAGCCGGCGTCATGCCTAGTTCACTTATCCATTTTAAAAAATCATTGAGTGTTGTAACTGTAACCTCAGCAGGAGTTTTACTTTCCTGGCTGTACACTAAATAATCAGTGAGTTTAGTAATATCAAGTAAGTAGGCTTCCACAGAATTCTCTGATAAAGATTTTTCCAATTGCAGATAAGCTTTAAATCCTTTTTTATAACTATCCCACATGGGGTGCAAGGTATGAGGTTTAGGGTATTGGGTATGAGGTATGAGGTTTCAGGCTTGAGTTAACCAACTAGTAGTTTGCAATAAAAATTTTGGTAATAACTTTTTATAATTTTATATAGTCCTCTCTGAGAAATATTTACTTTATAAGCCTGGTTTCTTGTTATCAAAACAAATGAAATCTGAAACATGATGCCCGATACCTCGAACCTAACACCTCATCCCTTGCATCTCACAACCCAACATCTTCAATTAAAAAAAATTCTGTAGGCATTCCTGGCAACATAGTGATGGCTAAAATATCAAATTGTATCAGCTTCCAATTAGGGTGTTCAATGAGATATTGTTCTGCGGAACTCATTAAGAACCGCATTTTCTTTTTACTCACATCATTTTCGGGGTGCCCAAATGTATTACTCCGTCTTGTTTTTACTTCAATAAAATGTAAAACATTATTTTTCTCAGCAATAATGTCAACTTCCCAATGTGAAAACCGCCAGTTCTTTTCAAGAATATTGTAATTACGATCTATAAACCAGGCGGCAGCCATATCTTCTCCAAAAGTGCCGGTAAAATTATGCTCTGCCATATCCTAATTATTTAAGAGAAAATGTTTGTCGTGTGTTAGGATTGCAGCAATTCCCTCAACACTATTTTACTTACTTTTGCGCAATAAATCAACTTACATGAAAATTTCGAAGCAGGTAATTATAAGTTTTATTTTATTAGTTGTTATTGCCTCACTTTACCGTATTATGCCTGGCAGACCATTTGGCTTTGCACCGCAAATTGCAATGGCCATTTTTGGTGGTGCTGTAATTAAAAATAAAAAACTTGCTTTTCTCCTTCCGTTGTTGTCCATGTTTGTGTCAGATGTGTTATATGAAGTTTTATACAGAAATGGTGTTGGGAACATTAAAGGTTTTTATGAAGGTCAGATCAGCAATTATATTTTGTTTGGTTCACTTACTGTTTTTGGTTTTATGGTTAATAAGCTGAATATCGCAAGACTAGCTATTGCGTCTTTTGCTGCGCCCACAGTATATTTCTTAGTATCTAATTTTATGGTATGGCTTAGCAATTCCGCTGAGGCTGGTCTTGGTCGCCCTAAAACCTTTGCGGGGCTTATGCAATGTTA
>JBDSRT010000051.1:0-2808 GCA_039929165.1 Ginsengibacter sp. | reverse complement strand
CCTGGCATCAAAAATTATAAATCGTCTTCATCATTTTTTAATTAAGAAATTTGATGAATGTTGGGCGCCGGATGACCAAAATAATACCTTAGCGGGAGAATTATCATTTTGTGATAATTTAGGAAATGTAAAGTATATCGGACCAATATCAAGGCTTGAACGGCAGGAAAATCCAGAACTGAAATACGATATTATCGTTGTGCTTTCTGGCCCTGAGCCACAGCGAACGCTGCTGGAAAGTCTTTTGTTTAAACAAATTGAAAACACAGCATATAAAGTTTATTTCGTTCGAGGATCTAATATTCCGCCGCTGTATAATAATAAACATAAATCAGTCGAAGTAATAAACGTATTAAATTCAGAAACCCTGAATGATAAAATTGAACAAAGTAATATTGTGATCTGCCGCAGCGGTTATACCAGCATAATGGATCTTATTAAACTTCAAAAAAAAGCTATTTTAATACCAACGCCTGGGCAGACTGAACAAGAGTACTTAGCAACTTTTCATCATGAGAGAGGAACATTTTTAAGCTACACCCAAAAAGACTTCAAGTTGACAACAGCATTAAAAGCGGCGGATAGTTTTGAATGGAATTTTCCTAAAGTAAATATGGAACACTATAAGCTGGCAATAGAAAATTTAGTAGAAACCAAGCTTAGTGGGAAGCTTTAATCATTTGTATTTTTTGGATAATCAAAAAACAAAAATTGTCGTTCTGCAGCCTTGAAGTCAGACCATTTATTTATATCCATTTGCACCGCGAATACGCCCGTGGTAGGAACGTTATCTATATTGATATCAGTAATTAATTCATTACTGAAATATGTTATACCTGGATTATGGGAAAACACTGCAACTATATTTGATTTGTTATTAAGCTCTCGGATAACTTCATAAAAATCGCTGCCTGCAGCATGATATAATGAAGCATTAAACTGGATGTGTTCTTCCTTAATCTTAAAAACTTCTGCAAAGCTTTCAGCTGTTTTTTTAGCCCGTTTTGCGGGGCTTGAAATTATGGCATCAATCTTCTTAATTTTTTTATGTACACGCTCAGCCATTTTTTTTGCATCCTCTTTACCACGTTTATTTAGCGGCCTGTCAAAATCTGGAAGATTTACATCATTCCAGCTGCTTTTAGCATGTCGTACAAGAATAAGTGTTTTCATGTAGTTTGCTTTAAACTTAATGTGTAATCAATAACCTCTCTGGTTTTTACCTTCTATATAATTAATGAAAGCATTGTTGCATACCCTGTTGCCGCCTGGTGTTGGATAATTGCCTGTAAAGTACCAGTCACCAAGGTTAGTAGGGCAACTTTCATGTAGATCTTCAATGGTTTGATAAATAACCTGCACCGGTATATTTAATTCTTTGGGTGTGATAAGATCAGCAATTTTTGCAGACATTTCTTCAACTGTAAAAAGCTTATAAATATGTCTTACCAGGTTTTCCGTATGCAACTGGTTGTTTCTTTTTAATTCTTTACAACGTTGAAATAACTCATCAATACAATTTTCTTTACCTCTTTCTTTAACTAAAGCCATGGCGGCTCTAAAGGCGATAAATTCACCCAATTTACTCATGTCTATGCCGTAACAATCGGGATATCTTATTTGAGGTGCGGACGAAACAATGATAATACGTTTTGGCTCGAGGCGTGAAAGCATGCGGATTATACTTTGCTTTAGAGTAGTACCTCTTACAATAGAATCATCAATTATTACAATGGTGTCTACACCTTTATTTACAGTACCGTAAGTAATATCGTAGACGTGTTGAACCATTTCATTTCTGCTGGAATCTTCAGTAATAAATGTTCTTAACTTAACATCTTTAATAGCAATCTTTTCTACTCTGATACGGCGGTTAACCAGCTCACTAAGTTTCGCTTCATCAAAGTCATTTCCCCAACTTAAAATCTTTTCAATTTTTCGTTTGTTTAGATAATCTTCAGCGCCTTTTAATAAACCGTAGAAGGCTGTTTCTGCTGTATTAGGTATAAAAGAAAAGATAGTATTCTTCAAATCATAATCAATCGCCTTCAGCAAGGGCTCACTTAAATGATGACCCAAAGCAATTCTTTCGCGGTAAATTTTTTCATCGCCACCTCTTGAGAAATATATCCTTTCAAAGCTGCAGGCCTTTCTTTCTTTAGGTTCTATTATCTGTTTAACAGCAAAACTGTTGTCAGCATTTACAATAATTGCATGGCCAGGCATTAATTCCTGCACTTCGTTCTCACCAACATTAAAAGTTGTTCGTATAGCTGCTCTTTCGCTTGCTGCTACAATCACATCATCATTTACATAGTAATAACACGGCCTTATTCCGTTAGCATCACGCATTACAAAACCGTGTCCGTTTCCGGTAAGTCCACCAACTGTAAAACCACCATCAAACAAAGCGACAGACTTCTCCAGCACTTTGGCAATATCAACATTGCCGGGTGATATTTCATCTGCCTTTACAAGGAAGTGATGAATGATCTCCATCATAGCACCCAGATCACTTTGTCTTTCAAGCTCATCAGGATGGCAATTGATCAATGAAAAAAGTTCATCTTTATTAACAAGATTAAAGTTGCCGGCCAAGGCAAGATTTCGTGCAGGGATTGTATTACGCTTTACAAATGGGTGACAGAACTGAACATTATTTTTACCCTGCGTACCATAACGCAAATGACCAAGTAACAGCTCCCCCAAAAAATTAATATGGCCTTTCATGAGGCCGGGATGTTGTTTTATATCAGGATGGCTTTTTTCAACTTCTTCAATTTCTCTACCAATCTGCGCAAAGATCGC
>JBDSRT010000050.1:0-8451 GCA_039929165.1 Ginsengibacter sp. | reverse complement strand
CTTCTTTTAAAAACTCAGCTATGGCTTGCGTATCGCTTGCCAGCATTGTAGTTTGATTAACAACACCAATCCGTTCAAGATCTTTTTCAACAGAAAAGCCTTCAGAATATTGCGAATGAAACTGGCTATAGAACTGTTCTTTGGGGTAAACACCGGTAATGTACTTAGCAAGTTCAATTGCCTGCGACATGTCTTTTACCACAACCGTTGGTGTATTTATAGCGCTGTGACTAAAGGTCGCCCTTGTCTCTTCATGATCTGGTTTGCCATGAACAATGATGGAATACTTATTTTGGGCAATGGCCTCAGCCCTGTTCCAAACTTTTTCTACAAACGGACAGGTGGTGTTGTATTTCTCCGTTTGAATGCCTTTATCTTCTAAAGCATGTTCTATGGCCAGAGTCGTTCCAAATGCAGGAATGATCACAACATCATCTCCATTCAATTCTGAAAAAGGAATGATGCTGTTACCTTTTGTATCCATCAAAAATGTAACACCACGGCTTAAAAGATCTGCGTTCACCTGGGGATTGTGAATCATTTCACTCAACAGGAAAATTCTTTTGCCTGGATTTTCATCTACAGTTTTGAAAGCAATTTCTATGGCATTTTCTACACCGTAACAAAATCCAAAATGCCTGGCTAAATAAATTTGCAGCTGACCGAAATCAAGGAGTGTTGGCGTAAAATCTTTTTTCAGTTTATCGTCATTGCGCCGCTTGTCTTTTATGGCACTTATCACTGAACTTCTATAAACACCGGGAACTTTAAACTGCTTCATATCTTACTAATTCGTAAAGTTACGCCTGTATTTATTATCACGGACTTGTGAGGCGGTTGATAAATAATGGGCAATCAATTTAAGTTATCTTACACAAAAAAATTGAATTCGATGAGTGGCAATGTTTTTCATCCGGAGTGGAGTTATGATAGTAATATTTATGAAGTTAATGTCCGTCAATATACTGCCGAAGGTACTTTTAAAGCTTTCGCAGATCATCTGCCAAGACTACGACAAATGGGCGTTGAAATATTGTGGTTCATGCCAATTACACCGATAGGTTTTAAAGGCCGCAAAGGGTCTTTGGGTAGTTACTACGCCGTGTCACATTACACTGATGTAAATCCTGAATTTGGTTCATTGCAGGATTTTAAAGATATCGTTTCAGGGGCACATGATCTTGGTTTTAAGGTAATTGTAGATTGGATAGCTAACCACACCAGCAATGATAATTCGTGGATAGAACAACATCCTGATTTTTATTTATATGATGACAACAAAGCCATCATTAATCCTCATGGCTGGTCAGATGTAAGCCAGTTAGATTACACTAATAATAACATGCGTCATGCTATGATTGACGCTATGAAATATTGGATAACTGGTTGCGATATTGATGGTTTCAGATGTGATATGGCGCATCTTGTTCCGCTTGATTTTTGGGCTTCTGCAAAGCTCGCTTTGAAAGATGTAAAGCCAGATTTGTTTTGGCTAGCTGAATGTGAGGCTATAGAATATCATACAGTTTTTGATGCTACCTATACCTGGAAATGGATGCATACCTCGGAAGATAATTTAAAAGCGAACCTTAATGTTGATGATTATCTGTCTGTGTTAAATGACTATAACAATGAGTTTATGCCGGAGGCATTAAGAGTGTATTTTACAAGTAATCATGATGAGAATAGCTGGAATGGCACTGAATATGAGAAGTATGGCGAAGCTGCTGAAATGTTTGCTGTGTTTAGCTGTACCTGGAATGGCTTAGCTATGATCTATAGCGGCCAGGAAATGCCTAATTATAAACGTCTAAAGTTTTTTGAAAAAGATAGTATTGAATGGTCCGGTATTTTTTCTTTACATGACTTTTATAAAACACTACTAACCCTTCGCAAAAATAATAAAGCATTAAGAGCCGGTGACCCAGCTGTGATCACTAGAAAAGTACCTACTAATTATGATGAAAAGATTTTTGCTTTTCAGCGCAAAATCGAAGATCAGTCAATCGTTGTTATATTAAATTTCTCAGAGTTTATTACTGATGTTAGACTCATTGAAAGTCTGAACAAACACAGGAATGTTTTCACCGGAGACATAATCGATCTTAATGAAGAATCAATTATACAAACAGGCCGTTTTGGCTATCATGTGTTTGAGAAAGTAAATGATTGATCATTTAAATGCAGCGCTTTCGAACGACCTAATTAATGTCACCTGTTTTTATCTTCTATGTTCAGGAGTTAGTTCATTTTTTTCTAAGACTGTCTAATTTCTGATTGGTTAAGATCGAATCATTTTGTTGATTCTTTAATGGCAACTCTTTAGGATTTTCATCATCAGTATCATCAGACGTAGCGAAATAGTGTTGAAAAATATTAATAAGATTTTTAGCCTGGTAAATGGTCCGGTTATATTTATTACCAAGAATAATAATGGTTGCCGAATCTTCGGGAAGTCGTATAAGAAAAGTGTTGTTGCCATGCCACCAGCCTGTATGGAAAATCATTTTTTTTCCGTTCGGATAAATATTCATTCGCCAGCCAAGTCCATAATTTTTAATACCGGGCTTTTCATTGCTATAAGGTGCAAAGGCTTCATCTAATGTTTCCTTTTTAAAAAGTTGCCCGCTGTATAAGGCCTGATCCCATTTTAAAAGATCACGTGGCGTACTGTAAATATTTTTGTCTCCATATTCGCCATCTAAAAAATTCAATGGTTCTCTTCGTCCCCTAAAATCATAGGAAGGCATTGCTTTAGCGGAATCGCTCATGTTAAAAACATAGCTATCTGTCATCTGTAAAGGCTTGAAAAATGTTTCGCTCAAAAAATTACTATATGTTTTACCGGAAACCTTTTCAATAATCAGCGCAAGCAAAGCGAAATTGGTATTGCAATAACTAAAGTGTTTACCTATGGGATGTGTAAGTGGCGGTTTATATTGTACCAGATATTGTAGCACATCATAATTAGTACTTGTCTTTTTCACATCCCAACCCAGTTCCTGCAAAAAGTAGGTGTAGTTGGGCAAACCGCTTCTATGATTGAGCAACATACGAACCGTAATGCCTGAATAAGGGAAGCCCGGAAAATATTTAAATACATCATCATCAAGATTAATCCTGTTCTCTTCTACAAGTTTTAGAACGGCCATCGCCGTAAAAGTTTTCGTAACCGATGCCAGGTGAAAGGCACTATGTTCATTAATAACTTCCTTCTTTTCTATGTTACTGAAACCAGTATATTTTTCAAAAATGACGCTGCCATTTTTGGCAACCAACAGTCCACCATTAAAGCCCGATGGCTCTAAGACAGTATTATAAAAAGCAAGAACAGTGTTATAATAATCAAGGAATTTTTCCGGATCAACAGCGCCTGGCTTTTGAGCTTTGTAAAAGGATGAATCTACATTTGAGTGCCGTGATTTATCTCCGGAAGAAGTTGAACAGGCTATGAAGTAAAAACTGATTACGCTAAATAGTAAAAGGTTTTTTAGCAATTGCATAGAGACCAATGGTACGTTAAAATTATATTTGCACCCCGAAGCAAATACATATGATAGATAAAAGTACAACCAGTTATCCAAAAGAGAAGATCAACATTCTTTTTTTGGAAAACATTAGTAAGGCTGCCATACAAAAATTTGAGCAGGCAGGGTATACTGGGGTGAAAGCAGTGCCCGGCGCTTTAAGCGAAGATCAATTGATCGATTTAATTAAGGGTGTGCATATACTTGGTATCAGGTCAAAAACACAGATCACTAAAAATGTATTAGATCATGCAGAACGGCTTCAGGCCATTGGCTGTTTTTGTATTGGTGTTAACCAGGTTGATCTTGATGAAGCGACTAAAAAAGGTGTAACAGTTTTTAATGCGCCATACTCCAACACAAGGTCAGTAGCGGAACTCGTTATTGCTTCAGCAATAATGCTCATTCGCCGCATACCTGATAAGAACAAGGCTGCCCATGAAGGTATATGGCTTAAAGACTCAAAAGGAAGCTTTGAACTTAGGGGTAAAACGCTGGGCATAATTGGCTACGGTAACATTGGTTCACAGGTTAGTGTACTTGCTGAATCATTGGGATTAAAAGTGATCTATTATGATTCTGAAACCAAGCTGCCACTCGGTAATGCCTCTGATAAAAAAAGTTTAAAAGATGTAGTGGCCACAGCAGACATTATTACGCTTCATGTGCCTGACTTACCGGCTACCAAAAACCTTATCAATAAAAATGTTATAAAAAGTTTTAAGCCAGGATCTATTCTTGTAAATTATGCCAGGGGAGAAGTTGTTGATCTTGAAGCTTTGGCCAAAGCCATTACAGCGGGAGCTATTGGCGGTGCCGCTATAGATGTATATCCTGTTGAGCCAGAAAAAAATGGCGACAAATTTTATACACCCTTGCAAGGGTTAAGTAACGTAATATTAACGCCGCACATAGGTGGTTCTACCGAAGAAGCGCAACAGAATATTGGCGAAGATGTAAGTAATAAGCTTTTTAATTTTTTAGAGAAGGGGATCACTACAGGCTCTCACACCATTCCAGGCTTGAGCCTGCCACCGCAGGAAGGCACGCATCGCATATTACACATACATAACAATGTTCCCGGCGTTTTGTCAGAGATCAACACGCAGCTATCTAATCATAAAATAAATATTCTTGGCCAATATTTAAAAACCAATGATGACATTGGTTACGTGGTGCTGGATGTAAATAAAGAACTCTCTAAAAATGCACTTGAACTTTTAAAGAAAGTGAAGAACACAATTAAGGTAAGATTGTTGTATTAATGTAATAACAACAATAGATATGGATAACAGCATGGCTGATTTAAAAAAGATCGTAATAGTTGGCGGTGGGTTTGGTGGCCTTAAAGCGGCGAGGGACTTTAATAACAAACCCGGCTTTTCAGTATTGATGATTGATAGATTTAACTATCATCAGTTTCAACCGCTATTTTACCAGGTGGCCACCGCAGGTCTGGATGCGAGTAATATTTCTTTTCCCTTGCGGAAAGTTTTTCATCGCAGTAAGAATGTGAGATTCAGGATTGGCGAAGTATCTTCCATAGATACAAACCGGAATGTTGTGGTTACCCCCCAGGAAGAATATGCCTACGATATACTCATTATTGCAACCGGTGCAGATACCAATTTTTTTGGAAACGCAGAGATTACAGCCAATAGTTTCCCGATGAAAAGTACGGTGGAAGCTTTACAGATTAGACATAGGTTGTTACAAAATTTTGAAGATGCATTGCATATAGAAAATGAAAAGGATCGTGAGATTATTATGTCTATCGTTATTGTTGGTGGTGGCCCAACCGGTGTTGAAATGAGCGGAACAATTGCTGACATGAAACGGTTTGTTTTGCCAAAAGATTATCCTGACCTGGACTTTAATCTTATGAAAATTTACCTGGTAGAAGGCTCGCCAAAAGTGCTTGGCACGATGAGCGACAAATCAAGTGCTGATAGCCTGCGATATTTGCAACGTCTCGGTGTAACTGTAATGACTAACAACGTTGTTAAAAGTTATGACGGTAAAACTGTAACTCTTCAAAATGGAGAAACGATCAATACATCGATGGTAATTTGGGCTGCAGGTATCAAGGGAAATGTGCCAACCGGTATACAGGCTGACATTGTTGTTAAAGGCAATCGCATAAAGGTTGACCGTGATCATAAGGTACACGGCCTAACCAACGTTTATGCCATCGGCGACATTGCTTATATGGAAACAGAATTATACCCGCATGGTCATCCGCAGGTGGCTTCTGTCGCTATTCAACAGGGGGATGACGTGGCTAAAAAATTATTACATACAAATGAAAAACTTGAGCCCTTTGAATATAATGACAAAGGTTCAATGGCTACAGTCGGCAGAAATTTAGCAGTGGTAGATATTCCGAAACCCGAACTACATTTCAATGGCTTTTTTGCCTGGCTAATCTGGATGGGGCTTCACCTCGTTTTAATTCTTGGCGTAAAAAATCGTCTGGCTGTGTTTTCAAACTGGGTTTATAATTACATTACGTATGATCAAAATCTAAGGTTGATTTTCAAAGAATTTTATCGACCCAAATCAAAATGATATGATTTATTTTGAGATTGACATCTTCCTGATCATCTCTGTTGACATAGAATCTGCATACATGCCATAGGCACTTGTAACCGCACCTTTAAGAAAGCCATCTTTACTTTCAACTGCATATACAACATCTTCATCTGAAGGATTAGTTTCACCTTCAAAACGATAAATTTCAACTATCTCAAATTCTGATGGGTTGAGACACATGTTATTTTGAATACATAAAAGCTTATCAAAGGCAATATTAAAGTCTACATTGAAGCCACGACTTCTTAAATCGTTAATGGCTTCTGTTACGGTGTCAAATGATCTCATACTAAATATATATACTTCAATTAATTGCGAGCTTAAGCCAAAGTTATAACACTGAACACAGCATGTTCAAAATAAATTTAGATGTACATTGCATATCTTCCAAAGTGAATAATACGATAGATAGATAATGAGTAAAAAAGAGGGTAAAAAAAGTGATAAGATTTCATCGTCACTAATAAAAGGTACTATTGACATCACCCGGTCAGGCGCCGGTTATTTGGTGGTACCGGGGATGGAAAAAGATATTTTCGTTAGGCCAAATGATTTAAACAGGGCTTTTCATGGCGATACAGTGCGGGTAAAATTAAATGACCGTTTAGGTAGAAGATTAGAAGGGAAAGTGACAGAGATCGTTGATAGAAAACAAACGGAATTTATCGGCACCATTGAAGTAAGTTCGGCTTTTGCATTCTTTAAAGCCGACACGCAAAAAACGCTGCCTGATTTTTACGTTAATAAGAACCGCTTGAATGGCGCTGTAAATAATGATACAGTTAGGGTAAAATTTTTAAGCTGGGATAAAGATGAAAAAAATCCGGAAGGTGAAGTGATCAGTGTGGTTGATGCAAAAGATTTGAACAACATTGCTATGAATGGCATATTGTCTGAAAGCGGCTTCCAGATTGGGTTTAACACAGAAGTATTGCAGGAAGCTAACGGATTAAAAGAAGCCGTTTTGCAAAAAGATATAGATGAACGGAAAGATTTTAGAAGCACCTTAACCTTTACCATTGATCCTTATGATGCTAAAGATTTTGATGATGCCATTTCTATAAAAAAACTTAACATCGATGAGTACGAGATCGGTGTTCATATCGCTGATGTGAGTCATTTTGTTAAGCCCGGCACAGCACTTGATGCAACAGCTTATGAAAGAGCTACCAGTATTTATTTGCCCGATCGTGTAAACCCGATGCTGCCTGAAAAAATTTCAAATGAATTATGTTCCCTCAGGCCACATGAAGACAAATTTACTTTTTCAGCAGTCTTCATAATCGATTCAAAAGCTAATGTAAAAAGTTACTGGCTTGGTAAAACGCTTATTCATTCTGATCATCGTTTTGCGTATGAGGATGTACAGACTATCATAGAAACTAAGACAGGCGATTATGTTGAAGAAGTGTCATTGCTTAACCATATTGCGCAAACTTTAAGGGCAGAGCGGTTTAAAAACGGCGCTATAAATTTTTCTTCATCAGAAGTTAAATTCAAACTTGATGCGGATGGGAAGCCTGTTGGCATTGTGGTTAAAGAAAGTAAGGAGTCGCACCAGTTGATTGAAGAATTGATGTTGCTGGCCAACAGAACCGTGGCGGAACATGTCAGCAAAATTGAAGTGAATAAAAAGCCGGTGCCTTTTCCATACCGTATACATGATACACCGGATGATGAAAAGTTATTGCCGTTTGTAGCCTTTGCAAAAAAGTTTGGCTACCAGTTTAACATGCATGATGAAGCCGCTGTGGCCGCCTCTTTTAATAAAATGTTGTTAGATGTAAAAGGTAAGCCGGAGCAACATGTACTTGAGCAACTCGGCATACGTACTATGGCCAAAGCCATTTATACTTCTGAAAATGTAGGCCATTATGGTTTGGGCTTTGAACATTATTGTCATTTCACTTCACCCATAAGGCGCTATCCTGATGTGTTGGTGCATCGTGTGCTTTTTGAGCTGCTGAATAAAGATCTTAAGCCTGATAAAATGATGGAAGAGAAATGTAAACATTGCAGCGACAGGGAACGTGCAGCGATGGAGGCAGAACGTGCCGGTAATAAATACAAGCAGGTTGAGTTTATGAAAGATTTTATTGGTGATGATTTTGATGGTGTGATCAGCGGGGTATCTTCTTTTGGTTTTTGGGTTGAAACGGTTTTACATAAATGTGAAGGCCTGGTATCTGCAAAAGATCTATCCGGCTATGATGACTTCCGTTTGGACGAAACTGACTATGCATTGGTAGGTTTAAGAACCGGTCGCAAATTCAGGATGGGTGATGTGATTAAAATAAAATTAGTTTCTGCAAATCTTGGCAAGCGCCAACTT
>JBDSRT010000049.1:0-6253 GCA_039929165.1 Ginsengibacter sp. | reverse complement strand
ACGGCGGCGTAAAATTAAAATTATAAAAATATTGAAGGTTATGTTGTCATCATATTTTTTTTGCGTAGTCAAAAATTCCTGTAATGTTTTTTCAACTGGTGTTTTCGCCGTTGGCAGCAGCGCCTTTTCCCTCAAAACTGTCGGGTACTTCTGTGTGCATAAAGCAACGTTGTTATTATGAAACCGATAGTCCATATAAGCAATCTCGCTACCAATTTTGGATTTCAAAATGCATAAGTTTTTCTTTATTAATCACAGGATATTCAGCAGGCATAACTGATTAAAGATTTTATGGGAATGATTAGATCGCTTTCATTTTATTATTCTTTGCCTCATGCGTTACCTCAGCAAAACCCAATCTTTCCAGCAGCGGTGGCATATAAACGCCAAAGCGCCCTCTCAAACCTTTCTTTAAACCATACCATCCGCCAACAGGGTTGTCTTCAGCACGGCCCCAGGCTTCCACAGTACCCTCCTTCGCAGGCTTTTGTTCGTCAGCGCCACCAAGATCAACCCAATCGCCCTTTTGTTTTAGCATAGCATGCAGGTCGTTGATACTACGGGCATCGTAATGCAAAACCGTTTTACCAACAACACATACTATTACATCTTTACCATCCTTGCTCACATCTTTATACATTTCATAATCTGATGTGCCTGGTGGTGTTTTTAATTTCCATGGATCATCTTTTGTGCCTTTTTCTTTTGCCATATAGCAAGCATTTAAAATATTAGTCGTGAGAGCCGGAATGTTTTGTTCTTATTGCTGAAGTGTATCCTGGTTGTAATCATAGTTTACCATCCAGTTAATGCCAAACTTATCCGTCAACATACCGAAATAAGCACCCCAAAATGTTTTTTCCATAGCCATTTTTACCTGGCCGCCGGCAGATAAGCCATTAAATATTTTATTGGCCTCATCCTGGTTTGCTGTGTTAACTGAAAGCTGGATGTTAGTGCCTTCAACAGCGTGTGTCGCCCAATCGCCGCCAATATCACTTCCCATCAAAACCGTTTCTTTACTAATAGGTAAAGACACGTGCATGACTTTGTTGCCATCCATATTCATTGGATTGTCTGTTGACTGCGGCATATCCTTATACCTGTTGATGATGGGAAATTCACCGCCAAAAACCGATTGGTAAAAGTTGAAAGCCTCTTCACAATTGCCTTTAAAATGGAGATAAGGATTTACCTGTGCCATAGTATTTATTTTTAAGTACAAATGAAATAAACTCCATAAACTCTATAATAAATTTACTGGAAAGTTAGAATGCTTTGCAGTAAATTAATCAATGTTGGGAGGGAACACATATAATAATAATTCATTTCGCAGACAATGCTCAATTCTCAACAACTAATACACAGCCAGTATATTGAGAATATAAATGGGAACATCAACAAGTGCATGTTAGAGAATATGCGTTTGATCCATATGGAAAAGTGAGCACTCGTTGCGCCATCATCACCAACCCCGGAACCATCTACTGCAAAAGACGGGATGGTTTTGCTGCATGCTTTTGGTAACCGTGGCAAAGTAAAAACGCTGGCACAAATTACTGCAAAGCCGCTAAAGGATAATGTGCTAGAGGAAACTATTCAAACACAGGTTAATAATGTTGCCTGGAAAGGCTGGATAAAAAAGTCAGCGGGAAGATATTTCTAAAGCCATGCAAAATATTCATGTGCCTGTTTTAACCATCAACGGTACGACAGATCCAAATTTTTCAGGCAGATTTTTGAAAAAGAATTTGCGAAATATTTTTCCAACGCTTCATTTGAACAAATAAAGAGTGGTCATCTATTACCGCTTGAAGTGCTTTTGGCTTTAGCACTTGCTATCAAAAATATATTGCAATAAATGTCGCCTGATGTTTGTTATGCTCCCATAACCTGCGCTTTTTATTGACGTCGTTTAATTAAAAGATATATTTCATTTAGTAACGAGTCACCATCCTTTGCATCCTGCAAAAGCTGCCACATCATAACGCCACCGGCTTTTTCCCTGGCAATACTTGTTTTTTGCAGGATAGTTGGTAAACCGTTATAATGAATAGTTCCGCCGCCAAAGGGCATCACAACATCTGTTTGGTCTGCACCATTAAATGTTGATACAATCTCAGCATAGGCCATACTCTCATCATATTTAGTATTAAAACAATAACCGTAAAATGGCAGACCAAGATTTATATTTTCTTTCGGCACATGTCTTTGCCTGATCCAATAATCTAAATCCTCTTCTGCTTTTGCAATGGTGGAATGTGGCCCCGGTTTATCAGGCTGCCATGGCCCTGTCTGATCATAAGACATTACGTTTATGAAATCAAATTTGCTCAGGGCGACATCACTGATTTTTTCAGCATTCCACGTTGCTAAAGCTGAGGTAAGCAGCAGGTTTAAAGGTTTAAAGACTGCTGAGAGTTCAACAATTAATGGCTCATAAGTGCTGTCAATGGCATCCCCTTCAAGATCAACGTCCAATCCATCAAGATGATAATTTTGTAAAAAATTAATTAGCGTATTGATAAAATCTTTTCTTTTTGAATTGGTAAGTAAGACTGCATAGTATGGGTTATGGCTACCTCCGCCAATTGATGCAAGTACTTTTACATGGTTTGCATGGGCTCTTTTAATCAATGCATTAAAACCAAACGGAATCTTTAAACTATCGGTAGAGTCAGGGTTTACAAAAGCAATGTTCAGATGTGTAAGTTTACCAAAAGCAATTGTGTTAATAGCGGTATCTATAGTCCTGGATGGATGAATATAGCCAACCACTTTAAATTGTGCAGACGATATGTTTGGTATTAACACTAAGTTTACCAGGAAGCAAAAAGTAAATGTCTTCATGTTTATTTATTGAAGTGAAAATATTGATTCTTTAAAATACACGCCACCTAACTTTATTAGAATAAATTTATCGCATACAAACGATTGTATTGTCATGAGAATAGATTCCCATCAACATTTCTGGAATTACAATAGAAAAAACTTTACCTGGATTGATGACAGCATGCAGGTAATTCGCAAAGATTTTACGCCACCGATGTTGAAAATTATTTTAGATGAAAATAATATTGATGGTTGTGTTGCCATTCAAACCGCACAGACAGAAGAGGAAACCAATTTTTTATTAGCTTATGCGGCTGAGTATGACTTTATCAAGGGTGTGGTGGGATGGGTAGATTTACAAAGTGATGATGTAGAACAACGTCTTATTTATTACAAGCAATTTCCTTTGCTTAAAGGTCTTCGGCATATCGTGCAGGGAGAGGATGATCCTGTTTTCTTACAAAGACCTGCTTTTAAAAACGGTATCAGTCTGCTTCAAAAGATGAACTACACTTATGACATTCTTATCTACCCACATCAATTAAAAATGGCTATAGATTTTGTTGCGGATTTTCCTGAACAAAAGTTTGTACTCGATCACCTGGCAAAGCCTTACATAAAAACTAAAATGATTGAAGAGTGGAAGAAAGATTTGCTAAAGCTTGCTGCTTTTGAAAATGTTTCCTGCAAAATTTCAGGCCTCGTTAATGAAACAGATTGGAAAAATTATACGCCGCAAGATATATTTCCCTACATTGAAACCGCTTTGGAGGCCTTCGGTATCAATAGGGTAATGTTTGGTTCTGATTGGCCCGTTTGCCTGGTTGCTGCCGATTATACAATGGTTTTGAATATTGTTGAAGAAGTGTTTAAGTCATTTTCAATTGAAGAGCAAGACAATTTTTTTGGTAATAATGCCACGAAATTTTATAACCTTAATACTAAATAAATGGATCTTGGTTTAAAAGATAAAATTATAATAGTAACCGGTGGAGCTAAAGGTATTGGTGAGGGTATAAGCCATGTATTGGCTAAAGAAGGCGCCACACCTTTCATTATTGGGAGAAATGAGAATGATAACAGCGATGCAGTTAAAGCTATTGAATACGCCGGCGGCAGGGCAGATTTTTTTACAGCAGAACTTACAGATCCTGAGGCTTGTAAAAACGCAGTTGATGTTATCAAAGAAAAATACAATCGAATTGATGGGCTTGTGAATAATGCCGGTGTTAACGACGGCGTTGGTTTGGAAAAAGGTAATTATGAAGACTTCATGCGCTCGCTTCACCGCAACCTGGTACATTATTATTTAATGGCGCACCATGCTTTGCCTTTGTTGATCAAAGCAAAAGGAAGCATTGTAAACATAACTTCAAAAACCGCTGAAACAGGCCAGGGTAATACCTCTGCTTATGCTGCCGCTAATGGCGGACGTAATGCTTTAACAAGAGAATGGGCAGTAGAACTATTGAAATACCAAATCAGGGTTAATGCAATTGTTGTTGCAGAATCATGGACACCTTTATATGAGAACTGGATAAAGACCTTTGATGATCCTGAAGCAAAATTGAAAACAATTACTGAAAAAATACCTTTAGAAAAACGCATGACCACCACAGAAGAGATCGCTAATATGGCTGCCTTTCTTTTGTCAGAAATATCAAGCCATACTACCGGGCAACTGATACATGTGGATGGCGGTTATGTGCATCTTGACCGGGCAATTTCGTAGATTTATTTGTTTGATATGAAGACATTAAGAATTCATCCTTTAGATAATGTAGCTGTTGCTTTAACCGATCTACCCAAAGGTGAAACTATAAATGAGAATAGCTACCACTTACTTTTGGTAAGTGACATACTTGCAAAACATAAATTTGCTTTGGTCGATCTCTATACAAATGACACCATTACTATGTATGGCGTATTGGTCGGCAGAGCTGTTGAACCAATACAAAAAGGCGCACTTCTTACAACATCAAATATTCGCCATGCAACAAATGAGTACACTATAAAAGAACGTAAAGCTGAATGGCATGCTCCTGATGTAACCAGCTGGCAAAGCAAAACTTTTCAGGGCTATCATCGGGCAGATGGCTCTGTCGGCACAGCCAATCATTGGGTGGTTATCCCTATGGTGTTTTGTGAAAATGCTAATGTAGATGTAATGCGGGATGCTTTTATGAAAGCGCTGGGTTACCAGCCAAGGCAATCGCCCTATCAATCTTTGGTTGAAGAATATATAAGTTTATATAAAGAAGGAAAGACTGAGGCTATTAAAACTTTAGAAGCTGAAGTGCTTCAGGAAAAAAATAAAGCCGAACGCACTTTTGAAAATATAGACGGCATCAAATTTCTTACACATACTTTGGGGTGCGGTGGTACACGCCAGGATGTACGGGCACTTTGTGGATTATTGGCAGGTTACATTACACATGCAAATGTAGCCGGTGCAACGGTGTTAAGCTTAGGTTGCCAGAACGCACAGGTTGATATTTTAAAAGAAGAGATTTTTAAAAGGGATGTAAATCTTATTAAGCCTCTGATAATTTTAGAACAACAGCAGCTTGGTAGTGAAAGAATTTTGTTGCAGGAAGCCATACGACAAACATTTCTTGGCCTGGTTGAGGCTAATAAAAATGTACGGAAACCGGCGGCCTTAAAGAAGTTATGTATTGGCTTAGAGTGTGGTGGCTCCGATGGTTTTTCAGGTATTTCTGCTAACCCTGCCATCGGTTATACATCTGACCTTTTAGTGTCATTGGGCGGTTCTGTGGTGTTATCTGAATTCCCTGAATTATGCGGTGTTGAACAGGGATTAACAGACCGGTGTGTTGATGAAAAGAATGCAGAACGTTTTATGCAACTCATGCGTACTTATAACGAAAGAGCAACAGCATTGGGTTCAGGGTTTTATGCCAATCCATCACCCGGCAATATTAAGGACGGATTAATTACTGATGCGATAAAGTCTGCGGGCGCTGCAAAAAAAGGTGGTACGTCTCCTGTTGTTGATATACTTGATTATCCTGAAAAGGTAACCAAGCCAGGTCTTACCTTACTTTGTACACCAGGCAACGATGTAGAGTCTACCACCGCGGAAGTAGGCTCAGGTGCAAATATTGTGTTGTTTACGACAGGTTTAGGCACACCAACCGGAAACCCTATTGCGCCGGTTTTAAAAATTTCTACTAATAGCAGGCTGTATAATAAAATGACTGATATTATTGACATAAATACAGGAACAATTATAGAAGGCGAGGAGACGATACAGCAGGTCGGTGAGCGCATTCTTGACTATGTAATTGCTGTGGCAAGCGGCGATATAAAAGCAAAAGCTGATGCATCCGGGCATGATGATTTCATTCCCTGGAAAAGAGGAATTTCTTTATAGTGTTATGATACATATTAAAAACGTTTG
>JBDSRT010000048.1:0-4290 GCA_039929165.1 Ginsengibacter sp. | reverse complement strand
GCGATATGGCTGCCCTGTAAGAAAACCGGTCTGCGTTAGGTAATCTGAAAATTGATACACCACTGATATTCCTTTTAATATCCGGGCGCTGGTAGTAATTTGAAAGATTAAGTCCCGAACCATTATTGTTTTTCGGATCGAGATAAAAGCCTTTACGAAAAGAACCTAAAACATCAATAGCCCATTTGTGAGGATATACATGAAACTGGAAATCTAATCCTTTAGTTTTTCCGCCACGATCTTTATTTAAAAATCCGAAACCGTAGGACAGGTTAAGCGTAACGGCCCTGTAAGTAAAGCCTGCACCAAGATTTAGTTTGGAATTTGTTTTATAGTTAAGCTCTTTAACCGGTCCTGAAATAGTTAATGGCGCAAATTTTTGTGCAAGAAATGTACGGATCATCAGCTTTTTAGGATACCTGATAAAATAGTTATTTACGACAGTGCTGTCTGCCTGTGCATGGCCTTGATCGGGCATTATTAGTAAGAAACCAGTTAAGATAATTAACAGGCGGAGAAGACCTTGATACTTTTTCATCGCAGTAGTTTGGATTATAGTTATGATTACTTCGGGATAAAAGTAGAAAATAAGCGGTCAAATCAAAATCATCTTCGGTTATAAAGTGATTTCTATTGTTTTGAATTGTTTAAAGTATCTGTTGGTGATAACACACACGTAGACTATAACTTTACTCTACGAGATAGGTTCTATTGCGTTTATGCAAATAGTAATGCCACAAAAAATAGGTAGCTAATGAACGTAAAGGCCGCCATTTTTCGGCTATTATAAGCATATCATCTTTGGTTTGTGCACCGGTTAATTCTTTCATAGTTGTTACTACTGCTACATCGCCAAGCGGAAATATATCCTTTGCCTGCAGGCTAAACATAAGATAAACATCGGTTGTCCATGTACCTATGCCTTTAATGTTGGTTAGCTGTTTCCTGATGTCGCCTTCTTCAAGTTCAGGCAAATGATTAAGCTGCAAGTCCGTATTTAGTATGGCCTTTGATAGTGCCCGCAGGTATGTTGATTTCTGACGACTAACCTGGCAATTATGCATCTCATCGTCAGTAAGTTTTAATATGTCTTCAGGCGTAAACGTTTGTAAATAAGTATTGAGTTTTATAAAATGCGCCTTAGCGGAAGCAAGACTTACCTGTTGTTCAAGAATCATTTTTGATAGAGTAACAAATCCCTGTGGCCTGCTCCACTTCGGCGGCGCACCATATTGTTTATAGATTGACGAAATTATTTTGTCTTTTGTAATAAGGCTTTTAACATCGGCATCATTCACTATACTTAGCATGTTTTGCTGAATTGGATTGACTGCTGTCATTTCTACTTGGGAGATAAAAGTAAAATCAAAAATAGTTTTAGCAGTATCTGCCCGTGAAATATTGCTTTTACAATGTTTTGATGGCAGGATTTATACTTAACTTGATTTGATATTATTGATTGCTTTATGAGAAAATTTTTACTACTCCTTCTGCTTTCTACAATTTATTTTTCCTGTCAGAAAGTATTGCAATGGGATATTGAATCTAGCGGTACTTTACTTAAAGACGCTAATAATAATTGCCTGCCATTCGCTATCGAAGGAAGCTATGTTGCAAACAGTGTGCTGGGAAATGATAACACCATCACTGTTGATGTTGATGTTACAGGTATTGGTACTTATCAAATTTTTACCGATACCCTTAATGGCTATTCATTTTCAGCAAGCGGCACATTTGATAATATCGGTATTCATCACGTAAAGCTTACAGGTAAAGGCAAGCCGGCGTCTACCGGCACAGATCAAATTATTATTCACTATAATAGTAGTACATGTAGTGTAGGTGTTTATGTAACAACTAACGCTATACTGCCTGCGACGTATACCCTGGGAGGCGCACCTGGTAATTGCATGAATAGCAATATACTTGGCGTTTATGTAAGAACACTGCTGCTGGATACGTCAAACAAGGTAGAGATAAGTGTAAATGTTGTAACGACCGGCAGATATGAGATTAAAACGGCGTTGATAAATGGTTACAGTTTTTCAGCAAGCGGCACATTTGCATTGGCAGGTGAACAAACCGTTATACTTGCAGGTACAGGACGGCCGGAAGATGCAGGTTTAAATAACTTTACAGTAAGCACCGGAACATCCGATTGCAATTTTCAAATAAACGTGAGGAGTGATGAAGCTGAATTTACGCTCAACTCATCAGGAGGTAAATGCCTGGACTATATCGTTAGCGGCACATTTGTAAAAGATGTGTTTCTTGATTCTTTAAGTCGTGTCGTGATTTCCGTAGACGTTACTACACCCGGCAGGTATAACATCAGCACAGCTATTGTAAACGGTTATTCCTTTACAGCTATTGGCATATTTGCAAATGCAGGTGTGCAAGAAGTAGCACTACTTGCCCAGGGTCAACCGATAAAGGCGGGTATTGATCGATTTTCAGTCAGCGCAGGCTCAACCAATTGTACTTTTAATGTTGACGTTCTGGCTGGTGTTGTCCAGGTAACAGGTAATGACTATTTACCTTTGGCCGACAGCAACTATTGGGTGTACGATGATCTTTTTAATAAAGGCAATATCATAACGAGGACAATAACTGGCAGCGAGGAAAAAGCAGGAAATGATTATCTAAGTATGAAGCAGGTTGATAAGTATGGTATCAACGATTCGTTTTTCCTTCGACGGGATAATGATAAATATTTTGAATACACCAGGCAGGATAAGTATACGGGATCATTTTCTTATCTCACTGGTAAGCCCGAAGATCTGATGTTTTTAAATGAACTTCTACAGGGAGGCCAATACTGGGAGTCTGCAGATTTTAGAGACATCTCCAGTTTTAATCAGCCAATAACAATAAAATATGGCTTTGAAGTAAAACGTACTAATGCGGTTATTGCTGTAAACGGTGTAGCCTTTGCAAACGTGGCTATAATTGAACAAACGTCACAGCTGCACTCGGATGGTAATCCGTGGGGAGCTACAAATGATTCCTACATTTACTATTATGCCAGGGAGTGGGATTGATTTATTTAAAAAAAGTAAGCACCAGGTTTACCGTTTTCGAAATGGCTATCAAAAGTTGGAAGGTAAAGTAAGATACTGCTTAAGTCATTTCACTATCTTTTAGATTGTTAATGCAGGATCAGAAAGTCTTTCTGAAAGCCGCTGCAACGCTTTCATAAGTTGTGATGTCAGTAAAGAAAATTATGTTCAATCAAAAATTTCTGCGATGAAATTATCTAAAACGCTTTTACGAACTATATTGGTTGCGGTAACAGTTGGTACAATGTCGTCCTGCGAAAAAGCTACAGTTGGTGAAGAAAAAAAAGTTGCAACAGAGAATCCGAAATCAGGCGGTAACACACAAGCGTCAGAGTCTTCGCCGGAAGGCTGCCCGGCCTGTGGTATGGGTTAATGTGTACTGTCGGAGTATTAATACAATATGAATACCATCTATGCCGCAGTTGCCTGCAATCTCGATCAGCATCTATTATCTGCCTGCCTGCCACTTTTTGAAGCTGAGCAAATAGAAGCCATTGAATGGTCTTTCGATTCGTTATATAAACATGAAAATATTCCTGCCTGGTTTACTGAGTTGCTGACAACTTTCTCCAACGAAGGAAGGCTTGTTGGCCACGGCATTTATTTTTCACTTTTTTCCGGTGGCTGGTCTAAAGAACAGGAGCAATGGCTGAAACATTTAAAGAAAGTATCTTCTGCTTTTCGCTTCGATCATATGTCCGAGCATTTCGGTTTTATGACCGGCAAAAATTTTCACCAGGGTGCACCAATAGGCATTCCGTTTAACTGGACAACTTTAGCCATCGGGCATGATAGATTGAAGCGCATTTATCAGGCCTGTGAATGCCCGGTAGGTTTGGAGAACTTAGCCTTTTCCTATTCACTTGAAGAAGTTAAGAGACATGGCGAATTTTTAGAACAACTTGTTGAACCCGTCAACGGCTTCATTATTTTAGACCTTCACAATCTGTATTGCCACCTACACAATTTTAATATCAGCTTCGAGGACCTTATCCATTTATACCCGTTGCATCGTGTAAGAGAGATTCATGTGTCTGGTGGAAGCTGGGAAGATTCACTTTTATCACCCGCAAAAAAGGTAAGAAGAGATACACATGATGACACTGTACCTGCTGAAGTTTTTGAATTATTACGACAAAGCATTCCGCTCTGTCCGCAATTAAAATTTGTAGTCTTAGAACAGCTTGGCTCGGCACTTGCCACACCTGAAGAGCAACATTTATTCCGGCAT
>JBDSRT010000047.1:0-5182 GCA_039929165.1 Ginsengibacter sp. | reverse complement strand
GTTTTTTTTCAGGGAAGAAAATGAAAACAATAACTGCTAATACATATAACGTAGTTTCTACGGCGAGAGGAATGTAAAGAGGCGTCCAAATTTCAAAAAGTGTGGGCCTCAATAGCACATTCGAAATTGCTTTCGGTGCGTTTTCAGCAAAACTTTTAAAAGTCGGTTGAAGCGAAGTGCTTTCAATTTGTGAATTACTTTTTTTAGAAATTTCCACGAAGGCGGCTTGCCTGTCCGCAACAATCTTAGGTAGATCTAAATTGGGAAACAATCTGCCAATTCCAAAAAAACAAACAATAAAGACGAAATAAACACTTGCAAAAATCATCCACCGGGGGCGTTCTATTTTTTCACATAACAGCCATGCAATTAAAACTGGTAATAACGTAACCAACACAAAACTTCGTAGTACGAAGATCATAGCTAAGCCGAAAAAAACAGTTACAAAGAGGCCGATTGACTTGCGACCACGCAATATTTTAAAAAAAGAAAAACAGACGATGGACAGACTTAGAAATACCAGGCCGTCTTTGTGAATGCCGCTAGAAAAATACAATGTTGAAGGCAGAAGGAAACATGCAGGCAGCACTAAAAAGTTCTTTTGTGGTGCAATGTTTTTGAATGATCTGTATAAAGCAACGGACCCAAAAAAAACAAGAAAATTATAAAAGAGTGCATTGATAAAGTAATGCGTATTACTAAAAATATTAAAGATTGATAACAGCTTGATAATTACATTGCTTTTTAAATTGTTCCAGAAAGAATTCGAGATATCCATAAGACCTCCAAAAAGCCCACGGTTATAATTATAAAATATATTGGTTAAATAAGTTTTGGGATCACTTAAGAGTAAATGATACTCTATAATACCTTCTTTATGAAAGAAAGTGCTGTCTGTTTCACCGTAATAAAATAAACTAATCCAGCCATTAGCTAAAGCAGCCAATACTCTTAGAAGAAATAAAATAATCAGATTTTTATTACCAATCCCTGAAGCTTTAAAAAACTTTATTTTAGTGATAAGCCAACAAAATAAAAGCAGGTAAATAAAAAAAAGCAAATATGGCAATCAAGAAGTTTTAGATTAAGGGAAGTTATCAAAATATTTCGTGCTCTATAGCTTTGCAATTACAGAGGCCTTAAGTTTGCAACTTACTTTATGGATACAACAGTTAAAACAGCCCGGCAGCTAGGTCTTACAGAAGACGAATATGAAAAGATAACAGCCATTTTAGGCCGTTTGCCAAACTTCGCTGAACTCAGTGCTTACTCTGTTATGTGGAGTGAACATTGCAGCTATAAAAATTCTATTAAGTGGTTAAAAACTTTGCCAAGAGATGGCTCTAGACTTCTGGTAAAAGCAGGTGAAGAAAATGCGGGATTGGTTGATATTGGCGATGGCTATGGTGTTGTATTTAAAATTGAAAGTCATAATCATCCTTCTGCTATAGAGCCTTTTCAGGGCGCTGCCACCGGTGTCGGCGGCATACACAGAGATATTTTTACCATGGGTGCCAGGCCGATTGCATCGCTTAACTCGTTAAGGTTTGGTGACTTAACAAATGCAAAAACACAACATTTGTTAAGTGGCGTTGTGCATGGCATTGGTCATTATGGAAATTGTTTTGGTGTACCAACTGTGGGTGGCGAAATATATTTTGAGAGCTGCTATCATACAAATCCGTTAGTAAACGCCATGAGTGTTGGTATTTTAAAAGCAGGCGAAACAATAAGTGCTACTGCCCATGGCGTCGGCAACCCTGTATTTATCGTTGGGAGCGCCACCGGCAAAGATGGAATGGGGGGAGCGGCCTTTGCCTCAGCTGATCTACATGAAAATAGTATGGAAAGTTTGCCTGCCGTGCAGGTTGGTGATCCTTTTCAGGAGAAGAAGTTGCTGGAAGCTTGTCTTGAACTTATGCCAACAGGTGCAATTATTGGTATGCAGGATATGGGTGCTGCCGGTATAATATGTTCAACTGCAGAAACAAGCGCAAAAGGCCAGTGCGGTATGAACATACAATTGGATAGAGTGCCCATGCGCCAAAGTAATATGAAAGCCTGGGAATTATTGCTTAGCGAAAGCCAGGAAAGAATGTTGATCATTGTTAAGAAAGGAAGAGAACAGGAAGTGATTAATATTTTTGAGAAATGGGATATACCGTGTTCAAATATTGGAGAAATTACAGAAGGCGATTTACTCAGCTTCTTTATGAATGATGTACTTGAAGCAGAACTGCCCGCGGAAAGTTTAGTACTGGGAGGAGGTGCTCCGGTTTATGACAGGCCTTACCAGGAACCAGCTTACTTATCAAAAATCAATGCTTTCACTATTGATAGTATTTCGGAACCAGATAATTTGAATGAGATTGCACGACAACTAATATCGCTGCCTAATATCTCATCAAAGCGCTGGGTTTATAACCAATATGACAGCATGGTTGGTACAGGTAACACTAATACAAACGCGCCTTCAGATGCTGCCGTTGTTTTGGTTAAGGAAACCGGTAAGGCACTTGCCGTAACAACTGATTGTAACAGCAGGTATGTATATGCAGATCCTTATGTAGGTGCCATGATAGCTGTTAGTGAAGCCTCCAGGAATATTGTGTGCTCAGGCGGTAAGCCGCTCGGTGTTACCAATTGTTTAAACTTTGGTAATCCGTACGATCCTGAAGTGTATTATCAATTTGTAATGGCAATTAAAGGTATGGGCGAGGCCTGTTTGAAGTTTGACACGCCGGTAACCGGAGGTAACGTAAGCTTCTACAATCAGTCACCTGATGGGCCGGTATATCCAACACCAACAATTGGAATGGTTGGATTGCTGGATAATATTGAAGAGAAGATGACGCTTAATTTTAAAAATGAAGGAGATGTTATTTATCTCATCGGTAAATGTAGAAATGATATCAATTCATCAGAATATGTTCACAAAATATGTAAGAGAGAATTTTCACCTGCGCCATACTTCAACCTGGAAGAAGAATATCATGTTCAGCAATTGGTTGCAGATTTAATCACTAAAAAATTAATTCTCTCAGCGCATGATGTTAGCGAGGGAGGTTTGTTTACAACCTTAATGGAATCAGCATTCCCTAACAATTTTGGCTTCGAGGTGTCGCAGCAAAATCCCTCTATTAGAAAAGATGCCTACTGGTTTGGAGAGTCGCAAAGTCGTATAGTTGTTTCTGTAAGTATGGCTAACATTGAAGCTTTTGAAGAGGCTCTGCAGGGTGAAGATTATGCCTGTCTGGGTTCCGTTACAGAAAGCAATATAATTGTAGAAGATGAAAATTGGGGCAATATCAGTGAATGGAAAAACTTGTATGATACTTCAATAGAGAAACATTTTAATCACTATTTGCCCGAATAAGATGACAAAAAATTCAGTTATAGTGATCACCGGGGCTGCTGGATTTATTGGAAGCTGCCTGGTTAGTTTGCTCAATAGCTATGGTTTTAAAAAGCTTGTGCTGGTTGATAATTTTGATAAAACTGAAAAAGAAAAAAATTTAAAAGACAAACATTTTTTAGCTAAAGTGGAACGTGACCGTTTTTTCCATTGGCTTCAGAGTGAAAATCCAGAAGTTGAATTTATCTTTCATCTTGGCGCCAGAACTGATACAACAGAATTTAATTATGATATTCATCAACATTTAAATGTTGACTATACGCAAAGGCTTTGGACTTTTTGTGTTCTAAATAAACTGCCAATAGTTTATGCATCTTCAGCCGCAACTTATGGCTTGGGCGAGTTTGGTTATAAAGATGATCATAATATTATTGAAGATCTGCAGCCTCTTAATCCATACGGTATTTCCAAAAATGAAGTAGATAAATGGGTTTTGAAGCAGGTACACCAAAATTCACAACCTCCTTTTTGGGCCGGCTTAAAGTTCTTTAATGTTTACGGACCTAACGAATACCATAAAGGAAGAATGGCAAGTGTTATTTTTCATTCATTTAATCAGATCAAAAATAACGGAAACGTTAAGTTATTTAAATCACATAAAACCGGGTTTAAAGACGGTGAACAACTCAGAGATTTTATCTATGTAATGGATGTTATTAAGATTTGCTATTGGTTTATGGAAACTTTCATAACGACAGATCAACCAGAAACAATAAATGGCATTTATAATGTAGGCACAGGTAAAGCCAGAACTTTTAATGCTTTGGTTGATGCTACCTTCGATGCGATAAAAAAGCCCTCGCAAATCGTCTATATCGATATGCCGGAAGACATCAGGAATACATACCAATATTTTACTGAGGCAGAAATGAATAAGCTAAAGGAAGCTGGTTACACTGCGCCTATGACATCATTAGAGGACGGCGTTCACGACTACGTGAAAAATTATTTGTCAAAAAACGAATACTACTAAGCTGCAGGTTAAAGTTTTCTTACTACTTTTTCATTCGAACTAAATAAAGAGTTATTGCAATAATTTTATGCTCATAACTTGCTCCTATGTTTACAAAATTTAAATGGGATAATCGAGGTATTATATTCCTTATTTGTCTTTTCATGTCTCTTCAGAGTATTGCTCAGTATAAAACATTTGAGCTGTCAGCAAAAGGAGATACACTTAACGCTCTTGACAATAACAATTTTAAACAAGGCAAATGGATAATTTCAGTTCCTGAATTACGTGGTGAAGAAGGATATGAAGAGGAAGGCGTCATGAAAAATGATAAGAAGACAGGCACCTGGAGAAAATACAGTTTAAACAGCGATTTGCTCGCTATTGAAAATTATAGCTACGGAGGTAAAGATGGGCAACAACAGTATTTTTCAAAATTTGGTGAGCTGTTGAGAGAGGAAAACTGGCGGGGATATAATCCGGATGCGCCTTATGATACAATACCTGTTTATGGTACAGGCAACAATGAAATTATAAGCTATAAAATTGTAAAGGCAGAGCAATATAGCGTAAAACACGGCGACTGGACGTACTATGATCCAGGTACCGGCCGCATTGTAAAAACAGAAACTTACGATAGAAATCGTTTACAGCAGGAACCTGCAAAAGAAGTTGCTGCCACTGATGATACCAAAAAGAAAGTAAAGCCGCAGGAGGTTTTAGACTACGAGAAAAAGAATAGTGGTAAAAAGAAGGTGAAAACAAGAGATGGCGCCACGTCAAATTAGATAGTGATAAAAAAGGACTAATCTTTA
>JBDSRT010000046.1:0-2786 GCA_039929165.1 Ginsengibacter sp. | reverse complement strand
CATAACCTAATTTTTCTGTTGTGAGAAAATTGAACTGCGCATACATTACTAAGGTGGCAATGATTAAAAAAGAGGCGAGTACAAACTGCAGAATAACCAAAGACTTTTGCAAATAGTTCTTTCCCTTAAGATTAAAACGGCTGTACAATGTCTCCACGGGCTTATATCCTGATAGAACCAATGCAGGGTAGAAACCCGCCAAAAATCCTGTTACAAGAAAGAGAGCTATGTACCCACTTATCAACTTTACGTCAAACAAATAAGAAAGTGAAAGCGCCTTATTGGCAAGGTTATTAAAAACAGGAAGCGTAAGTTGAACAATTGCAACAGCCAGTATGAAGCCAATAATGCAAAGAAAAAATGACTCACCCAGGAACTGAAAAATTAATTGTTTTCGTTCTCCACCTATTACTTTGCGTATGCCGATTTCCTTAGCTCTTTTTACCGAACGGGCTACTGTAAGGTTTACAAAATTGATACATGCAATCAGCAGTATAAATAAAGCAATACCCGAAAGTATGTAAGCGTACATTGGATTACTCGCATCGCTCAAGCCATTTTGAGCAGGCAATTCTGTACTCATATGTATATCCATATACGGCTGCAACATGTAACTTGTGCTTCCAACAATATCACCATATTTTTCTGTCATTACTTTTCTGCCCTCTTTAGAATCTTCCATATAAAACTTCTGCATCTGGCTTTCAACCTGTGCTACATTCGATTTAGGATTAAGTATCACAAACGTGTTGAGAAAAAAATTGAACCAGTCTTCATTGTCAACTCCTTCGCCGGGCGAAATGTTTATTGGCAACAGGACATCAAACTTTATGGAAGAATTCTGTGGCGTTTTTTTAGTGACGGCACTTACGTGGTACGGCGCAAATACGCTATCATCTTTCAGCATAATGGTTTTACCAATCGCATCAGTAGTGCCGAATTGTTTTTTTGCTATTTCTTCAGATATAACAATTGAATGTGGGTCTCTTAAACATGTTTTCAAATTGCCACTTACAAGAGGGAAGGAAAAAACAGAAAAAAAACCGGGATCAGCATAAAGTAAATCCTGCGGATGAATTTCTGTACCTGTTTTCATATCACGTATGCCGCTTTGCACACGTACAAAAGATTCTATACCAGGCACGTTCTGTGAAAACCGCGGACCCTGGAAATAACCACTGTTACCATCTTTGCGCCTGTTGCCATCTTTATCTTTATTGTCAGTAACTATGCGATAGATATTATTTACATTGTTGTGAAAGCGATCGTAGCTTACTTCATCTTTTACATACAAAAGAATAAGCATAGCGCAAGCCAGCCCAATACTTAACCCTGAAATATTGATAAAGGAATAAATTTTATTTCTCTTCAGGTTTCTAATTGCAACTATGAAATAATTTTTTATCACGTTGTTATTATTTTAAATTTAAAATGAATAGACTGCTTTGTTACATTCCAAAATTTATAAGTCGTGATTCAAAAGTCTTCTACTCTGTTCTTAAGTTTTTAACAGGATTAGAAATTGCGGCTTTAATAGCCAAAGAACTCACCGTACCAAGCGCAATTAAAATTGACAGTACACCTGCACCAAAAAATATCCACCAGCTGATATCAATTCGGTAAGCAAAATTTTGCAGCCATGTATGCATGATAAACCAGGCCGCAGGAGATGCAATTACAAATGCGATAAGTACAAGCTTTACAAAATCTTTTGACAGCAGCACAACAATATTTGAGATAGTTGCACCTAATATTTTACGAACCCCGATCTCTTTTGTACGCTGTGCGGTCGAGAACAATGATAAACCCGTAAGACCAAGACAGGCAATAAATATGGCGAAGCCTGCAAAGATGCCAAACACTTTTCCGAAGAGTTGATCATCGTTGTATTGCTCATTAAACTTATCATTCAGAAAATAATAATCAAACAAATTACCCGGGAAGAATGCATCATACTTTGCTTTAACTGCTGCAACAGTTTTGGCAACATCTTTTGTATTAACCTTTATCGAAATAGGGTTGTAGGTGCCATAAGTAGGTACGATAAAAGTAGGTTCCAGCGGATAGCGCAATGATTTTTGATGAAAGTCATTGACCACGCCAACAACATCCCAGTTATGCCCGAAAAGCGTAACCACTTTGCCTATAGCATCCTGTTGCGATTTAAAACCAAGCAGCTTAACTGATGTTTCATTGATGATAACATTGTGCAGCTTTTTAAAATCAGAATTATAGTCAGAGGCTATAAAACTTCTGCCGGCCCTCATGGTCATGCCATACAGCTCTATAAAATCCTGGCCTGCACCCATATTCCGCACGGTAAAATGCTCACCTGAATTATCAGGCACTGTATGTACATCAAAGCCACGGCTAAGCTCATTTCCGGGCACTTTGTTTGAAGAAGAGGCGCCCAATACATTAGGAATAGTTTTTAACTCTGCAGCAAAACTGTTTTCGGTATTTATAAAGGTAGAATCGTATGTTGTAAGTTGTGGGGGTTTAATAATAAGCATCTGCGAAATATCCATTCCAAGGCTTTGTTCATTCACAAACTTTATTTGTCTATACACCACGAAGGAACCAATGATGAGTGCAACTGTTACAGCAAACTGGCCGACCACTAAAGCCTTACGGAGTACAATGCCTTTGTCTGAACCGGTGTACTTTCCTTTTAAAACAAGAATGGGTTTATACGATGACAGCACAAATGCAGGATAAAAACCTGAGATAACAATGCCTGCAATAATCAATGTAATTAAAGCAACTGTTATGTTATAACCACTCAA
>JBDSRT010000045.1:0-5242 GCA_039929165.1 Ginsengibacter sp. | reverse complement strand
CAGAATATCCTTCGGACTCATCGCAATCAATATTGGTTAATGAAGCTTTTGTAAAAAAGGCCGGTTGGAAAAAGCCGTTGGGAGAACAGGTAAATTTCTGGTACAATAACAATACAAAGTACACCGTGATCGGGGTGGTTAAAGATTATCATTTTGAAGCATTGAACCAGAAGATCAGACCGCAATTGTTTACCATGAAAAAGGACAATGATTATGGCATGGCTTTTATCAAGATAAAACCAAACACAGAAACATCAACTTTAAAACATATTGAAAAGACTTTTAAGAAATTGTTCCCGTTAAGCCCTTACACTTATAAATTCAAAGACCTGGAGAATATTAAAAATTATGAAGCTGAATCAAAATGGAAGCAGATCATGTTATTCAGTGCAATCCTCACGATTTTTATTTCCTGCATTGGCCTGTTTGGTCTTAGTGTATTAACAGCCGAAAAACGAACAAAGGAAATTGGCATTCGCAAAGTACTTGGCGCTTCGGTTCAAAGTGTAATGACGTTGATATCTGCAGATTTTATAAAGCTTGTCTTTATTGCTTTGGTCATTGCTGTACCACTGGCCGCACTTGCTGCCGGCAAATGGCTTGAGAACTATCCATATCGTATAACTTTAGGATGGGGAATATTTGCATTTGCAGGCGCACTTGTCATTAGTATTGCAATGCTTACGGTAAGTTTCCAGGCGACAAAAGCAGCCATAGCAAACCCTATAAAAAGTTTGAGAACAGAATAATGTTATTTCATCTTAGTTGAAAGAGTCGAAAAAATGATTGTTCCCGGAGGCAGGTTTTAGATATTTAATGTTTTTTTGACATCTGTTTAATACATTTGGTAAACTAAACCAGACTAAGCCTAACCTAAATCAAATTTCTTACGCTCGGATTACACAAAAATAAAATCATTATTTATTCAATTACTATAGCTCATAAAAAAGGTATATATAAGACAAAACACATTGCAATTACCGGTGTTTTGTCTATTGTATTTCTTTTACTACACGCAGCGGTTGCAGCGCAGCTAACAAGGAATATCTTATTTAACCAGGCTTCACAGAGTGCTGAAGTAACCCAGGGCACCACACAAAGCTTGAGTGACTATCTTGCCACATCTAATAGCTTACCTGTTAGTATTAAACTGCAGGCGCTTGATGATAGCGGCCATATACCGTCCTGGCTTAGCATCAATAATGCTTTGCTTGATGGTATCTCGCTTACAGCCAATGCGGAAATTGAATTTATGTTTGACGCCAATGCTTTGCAGGTTGGTAAGTATTATGCAAAAGTGTTGGCCACGGCAGTAGGCTATGATACGGCTAGCCTTGATGTTTACCTGACGGTTATAGTACCACCGCCCGGTGCCTTATTAAATATAAAAGTCAACTTTCAGGATTCGCTGACAGCACCCCCACCAGGCTGGCTTATAGATTATGGCCAGTCATTCAATTTGCGAACCAATAGGTACCAGGGCTCTGGTTATAGCTACGGATGGAGTTCTCAATCAGCACATACACCAATCGATCTTACCAAAAATACACGTAGACGAAGCAGGCCTTCCAACGCTTTACAATCTACATTAATTTATATGCAGGCCACAGATGCATTAGATCCGGGCCTTACAAAAACAAATGCACTTTGGGAAGCCCAGGCAGAAAACGGTAATTACAAAGTAACTATATCTGTGGGTGATGGAGATTTTACCCAAAGCAGACATACAATTAATGTTGAGGGCGTAAATGTGATCCAAAACTTTAAACCTGTTGCAGGAACGCTATTTAGTGTGGCAACTCAGGTTGTGTCGGTAACTGACGGCTTTCTTACTATAGACGCTGTCGGCGGAAAAAATACTAAGATCAATTATGTCATTATTCAGCCTGACATGAGCCCGCGGCCATCAGTAGTAAAGGTTAATCCTCCAAATGGTTCAGTAAATGTTAATGAAAATGCTTCCATTTCCAGCAGCATTCTTGCCTTGCCAAATGGAGGTATCAACAATAATACGATTACACCTGATAACGTTTTTCTAAAAGAAGCAGGGACAGGGATCCTAATATCAGCAAGCGTTAATGGCACAGGTGGTGGCGATGCTATAACACTTGTACCGGCAAAGCCACTTAAGCTCAATACAACTTACAGGTTCACCATTACCTCCGGTGTGAAGGATTTGGTTGATTCATCTTTTATTCCTTACTCAACAATCTTTACAACAGGTTCAGGAGCTGGTATTGATACTATTAAGGCCAGTTTTACAAAAGTGTTATTGCCGAACACCCAGGGTCAGCATTCGAGTCTTGCCTTTGGTCCTGATGGTAAACTATATGCTTTAACTATAGATGGTATAATACAGCGTTACCCGGTAAATGCGGATGGTACATTAGGTACGCCCCAATTGATCTATATCTTGCAGGATGAATATGGAACACGGAAAGAAAGGCTTGCAATAGGATTAGCTTTTGATCCGGCCTCAACAAAGGATAATCCAATAGTATGGGTAACGCATAGCTCGTTCGTATTTTTAAACGGCCCTGACTGGGACGGTAAACTAAGTAAAGTCTGGGGTGCTAATCTTGAAAATATCCAGGATGTCGTAATTAATCTTCCGCGTTCCACAAAAGATCATCTTACAAATAGTATTGCCTTTGGCCCTGACGGCGCTTTGTATTTTAACCAGGGGTGCAATTCAGCAATGGGGTTTGCAGACAAAACCTGGAATCTCAGAAAAGAACATCTATTATCAGCTGCTTGTTTAAGGCTTGATGTAAGTAAGGTTGTTTCACTTCCGCTGAATGCGAAAACGCCTGAAGGCGGGGGTTCATATAATCCTTATGCAATTGATGCACCGTTAACGCTGTATGCAACTGGTATAAGAAATGCTTACGATATTCTTTGGCATAGCAACGGGCAATTGTATTTACCAACCAATGGGTCTGCTGCTGGTGGTAATACCCCGGCATCAGTAACAGGCACCCGTCGTCCGGATGGAACAACTTATAACGGACCTGTAATACCATCACTTACAAACGTACAGCAAACTCAAAATGACTATCTCTTCAGAATTATAAAAGGCGGTTATTATGGTCATCCAAATCCGTTAAGAGGTGAGTACGTTTTAAATGGCGGGAATCCAACTTCCTCCATTGATCCGGCAGATGTACCTACGTACCCGGTTGGTACTTTACCTGATGCTAATTACCGCGGATATGCGTTCAACTTCCAGAATAATAAATCACCTGATGGCGTTATTGAATACAAGAGCAATAAATTTAATGGTGCTTTAAAAGGAAAGATATTAGTAGTAAGATATAGCCAGAACAAGGATATCATCGTTCTGACTCCAGGTGGAGTTAATAATGACATTATCAGCTCAACAGAAGGCCCTTCCATTGAAGGCTTTTCAGGATTTGAAGATCCGCTTGACTTAGTGGAAGATCCATCTAATGGAAATATTTATGTTTCAGAATATGGAGACAGCGGCAGGATAACTTTATTAAGAGCGCCTATTGCGCAAGACACAAGTGTCATTCCTCCTGGTCCGGTTCCTGTACCGGATTCAACTATTACAACGCTTAAAATTTTCCCCAACCCTACTCAAAATCTTTTTCATATAAGCTTTCCAAAAACCTATACCGGCACTTACAATCTGCAGCTTATTGATCCGACAGGCAAACAATACGATCTAAAAAAGATTATATTAAATGGTACCGCCGTTAACGTTGAAGTTGACATCTCTTATGTGCCGGTAAGCCAGGGTATCTATTCATTACGCATCAGCTCAGATAAAGAAAAAAGTGAAATATTTAAACTCGTTATCCATCGGTAAAACAGCCTACTGCCTTAGGTTTATGACCTAAAGAATTTATAATAAATTATTTTTTCGCATACATCACTTTCCATATCCTGCCTTTCTGATCGTCAGAAATATAAAGCGATCCATCTGTGCCTTGCGCAAGACCACAAGGGCGATGGTTAGCTGCATTAGGTGTTTTACTGGCGCCGGCAAAACCATCTGCAAATATTTCATATTCACCACTTGGCTTACCATCTTTAAACGGAAGAAAACCTACAGAGTAACCGCCCTGTGCCTGTGGCGCCCGGTTCCATGAACCATGAAAAGCGATAAAAGCACCATGCCTATATTTTTCAGGAAATTGATCGCCGGTATAAAACAACAAACCATTCGGTGCCCAATGTGCCGGGAAAGCATAAATAGGTTTTTGTTTATTATCGCAAGCTGTTGTTTTTTTACCGTCACCACCATATTCCGGCGATTGAACTTTTAATTTTTGCTGCCCATCATAATAACAGTAAGGCCAGCCAAAATCATCACCTTTCTTTATCAGGAACATTTCTTCAGCAGGCAATTCTACTCTTTGTGATTCTGTGTATAAATCGGGAAATAATTTATCAAGATCATCACGGCCATGTTGAACAGCATATAGGTTATTGGCCTCACTGTTCCAGTCAAGCGCCACAATATTTCTTATGCCTGTGCAATATCTTGCGCCATCTGCATAATGTTGATTTTGTTTATCTGCTTTAAACTGCCAAACCCCCGCAGCAGAATCAAGAATGGGGCAAGGGTTCATGCCTTTTGAGCCCGGTGTTCTATCATCCGACTGGCATGAGTTTGAAGGTGCGCCTATGTTTACATAAACATTACCGGCATCGTCCAGGGCAATAGCTTTTGCGGAGTGCTGACCTTTATTTACGAGACCTACAACTAAAGTTTCAAGTGAGCTTGTGTCTGGCAAACCGTCCGCAGCAATCTTATAACGATAAATGTTATCATCTGAAGACGTATACAAAAAACCATTTTTTATGTCAATGCCTGTGCCCGGCATATTGCCGAAGCCAGTTATGCTATCAGCAATACCATCATTGTTTGTATCACGCAAACGCAATATGCCATGACCATTTTTCAGACCGCCAAGTTTTACATACAGATCGCCATTATTATTGATTGCTATGTGCCGCGTGCTGCCAAGAGAATCTGCAAAGATGGCGGCTGTAAAACCGCCAGGTAATTTTATACTGCTGTCAGGATGTGCAATAACAGTAGGTTGTAGCGTGCTGTCTTTTTGTGTTGTATCCTGCGAGCCGTTGTTGCAGGAGATGGCTGTTATTAAAAGATAAGCAGTTAAAAAGGCGAAAACAAATTTCATGGCTGGATACTTTAATGATGGGCTAAGGTAAATGGAAAATGAATTAGAGTTGAAGAGAATATGGTTTT
>JBDSRT010000044.1:0-12953 GCA_039929165.1 Ginsengibacter sp. | reverse complement strand
GTAACCAGCCAGCAAGAGGTCCGGCAAGCAATAATTGACCGGCAATATATTCCCAGGTATAACTAAACCGATAAGATGTTTCGTTACGTTCATACAAATGATATTGCACTGATGGAAAGCCATGCTGATATTGCCATATAAGATGTGGTGCAAATAGTAAGGCTGCAATTAACACGCTTATATAGGCCTTGTAATTTCTAAATAAGCTAACATTGGATAACAAGGTGAATAATACAATTAATACTGCATGATATTTACTATACAGCATGCACGCCATTACTACACCAAGTAAAATTGTATTTGCCCACGTCGCTTTTTGTGCGAAGTGTTTATAAACTAAAAAGAATAAAGCCGTGAAAAAAATCAAAGGAATATCCGGTACTGCAATAAAACCGCCGAGCTGTAAAAGCGCCATGGAAAAAACAAGACCGTAAAACAATTTGGGATTTGGTCTTGGTAATAATTTATAAATACATAGTAGTGTAAATGTATTGAGGAGCACAATAAAAAACCTTACACCAAACTCATTATTAAATAAAGAATAGCCGGCTTTTATGAGCACTGCTATCATTGGTGGATGATCAAAATAACCCCAGGCCAAAAATCTTGAATACACCCAATAGTAGGCTTCATCGTTTAAGAGAACAGTGGTTGCCGATTGTAAAAAATTGATCAATGTCCATACAAACAAAAAGAGCGGCAGGTGATATCTTTTCAAAAATGGTTTCAAAGCAGGCAATCTTAAGGCACTATAATTTATCTATTGATGTGATGGCTGTTTGTAACCGTTGTTCATAATCACCACTGATGTCAACCCAGGGCGTAGCCTGATTTATCATCAGCTCTTTGTAAAAATGGTATAGCTTATTTCTGCTTTCCAAATCAGGATACTCTCTTAATTCATCTTTCACCCACGGCAGATCGGTATTGCAAAGCAGGTAAAGATCATAATGTCTTGCAGCAATCTGGTCAAGAATAAAATTGTGGCATTTTCTAAAAACAAATTCACACCAAACTTTCATAACGTACATATCTGTATCTATAAATAATTTTTGTTCACTAGTTGTTCCATCAACCGATACTTCTGCCACAAATTTTTCTTCAAGCGCAATTTGACCTTTGGCAATAGTTAGCAGGTTATCATAAGTATAATCCATACTATGCTTAAGCAGGTATTCCCTCGCAAACTCAGGCACCCATAATGTATTGTAATGTGCTGCCAACTGACTGCACAAAGTACTCTTGCCGGTAGACTCCGGCCCTATGATCACAATTTTCTTAATCACTTTTTTTAATTAATGAATATTGTAACTTTTGTTGTCTCGCCTTTCTCATCCATTCAGCTAATCCCCAGAAAGCCATGATTAGCAACACAAAATAATAAGCACTTGTGAATACATAATTCTTAACAAAATAAAGTGGAATAGAGGCAATGTTTGTGGCTATCCACCAGTACCAGCTTTCTACTTTTTTCCTGGCCATCAGCCACATACCTGTGAAGGCAGTTGCGCTTGCAAAGCCATCAGCTAAAGGAATAGCACCGGGTGCAAATTGTTTTTTAAGGAAAGTAAGTGCGAAGAAAGTGATGGTATAACAGGCGACAAAAAATGCAATATGTGTCAGCCATTCTTTATTGTTAGCGAACGTTATTCTCATCATCTTTGAGTTGTCATCAGCTTTTCTTGACCACAACATCCAACCATAAATGCTAACAACTGTATAATAAAAATTTACTCCAGCTTCGCCAAATAAACTGCCTTTGAAACTAATATACACATAGATTATAGTACTGATCAAACCAACGGGGTACACTAAAATATTTTCTTTCCTGGAATACCAAACGCTTGCAATACCGGAGAACACAGCAATATATTCAAGCCAGGTTGTTTGCTGTAAGCCTTGTATAAACTGATGGGTTATTTCTGATACACTCAATAGAAATGGTTTTACCTAGACTAAAATACACACAAATAAAAAAGCATTTCCATTAGAAATGCTTCGATGTATTATTTATATTAAAAAGTAATTATTCTGCTTCGGCTACTACTTCTTTCACTTCGGGAATCATACGCTTCATCATGCCTTCAATACCAGCTTTTAAAGTGATCATTGATGATGGGCAACCACTGCAGCTTCCCTGTAACATTAGGTTTACTTTGCCATCCTGGTAACTTTTAAACTGTATGGCACCGCCATCCATTTCAACTGCAGGTTTTACATAATTTTCAAGCAATTCTTTAATGCGTTTCACTACATCATCATCATCGTCACTTACTATATTGCTGCTTTCAGATTTCATTGCAGCAACATCATCTTCGTTAACTACAGGTTTCCCATCTTCGAGATATTCCTTTAAAAATTGCTTTATTGATGGAATTACATCCTGCCACTCTTCAGTATCATTTGTCTTTGTAAGCGTTACAAAATTGCTGGCAATAAAAACTGATTTGATAAAAGGAAAACTAAAAAGTTCCATAGCTAACGGCGAAGGAGAAGCAGAAGATTCATCCTGGAAATCGATGCTTTTACCAGGATACAAAAGTTTATTAGCTACAAACTTCATCGTTTCCGGGTTAGGTGTCATTTCCGTATATATGCTGATAACCGGGTTGCCTGTCTTGATCATTTCAATTGTTATTTAGCAGGTAAAGTTACAAAAAAATAGGGCTTATACGATATTGCCATTGTTTGGCAACCGTTAAAATAAAACTGATACGTGTTTGATAAAATAACTTTATTCAGCGGTTGAGGTTGTCTCTGATTTTTCTTCGCTGCTCTCACTTTCAACTGGAACTGCTTTTGCAGGATCGAGGTTTTTAGTAAGAAGTTGAAACTTTGTATTTAGGCTCACTGAGTAATGACCTTTTTTCAGGATTTGTTTTGTGGCTTCGTTTTCAAGCATTACACCGGCAAGGTTAACGGCCAACTGCGAACCACTGATTACATTGCTAACCCGGCCTTCACTTAACTCTATAGTAAATTTATAACCGGCTTTTCTGCCGGTTCCAGCTCTTTCAAAATCTCCCCGGTTTAATGCTAAAACCTGGTCGCCGTTAGCAGACCTTTTAAGATGAATATTAATAAAAGGCAGATATTTTTTCCAGATATGACTGTACATGAAAAGAACTTTGTTATTGTAAAAAGCGACTACAAAGATGCTAATAATAATCTTTACATGTAGAAAAAGTTTGTTTAGGGTAAAATTGTACACCATAGCACATATTTTTAGTGTCTAACAACTCGCTATGGCCTTTAACTTTTCAGCTTTCAGTACCTTTGAAGCATGCAGAATTATATTGAGGGATTGAATGACCAGCAGCGGGATGCAGTGCTGCATCGTGATGGTCCAATGTTAATTATCGCTGGCGCTGGAAGCGGAAAAACCAGGGTTCTTACAACACGTATTGCGCACCTGATGGCGAATGGCGTTGATTCATTTAACATACTGGCACTAACTTTTACCAACAAAGCAGCAGCTGAAATGAAGGAGCGGGTTGAGAAGATTTTAGGTAATAATGAAGCCCGCAACTTATACATCGGCACTTTTCACTCTGTATTTGCTCGCATTTTAAGGGCGGAAGCTGAAAAAATCGGTTACCCACGAAATTTTACTATTTATGACACCGACGATGCGAAAAGTGTAGTAAAAACCGTGGTAAATGAATTAAATCTTGACGATAAATTATACAAACCGGCGACAGTTTATAATCGAATCTCTTCTGCTAAAAACAGCTTGATAACGGTTGCGGAATACATGAACGACTTTGTAATTCAGCAGGAAGATGCCCGTGTTAACCGACCCATGATCGGGCAGATCTATGACATGTATAGCAAACGCTGTTTTAAAAACGGCGCCATGGATTTTGATGATCTTCTCCTGAAATTCTATCTCTTGCTAAGCACACATCCTGAAAGCTTGAGCAAATACCAGCGCAAGTTTAAATATATAATGATCGATGAGTACCAGGATACAAACGCAGCGCAATACCAGATTATAAAGTTGCTTGGTGCTATGCATGAAAATGTGGCTGTGGTTGGTGATGATGCTCAAAGTATCTATAGTTTTCGTGGCGCCACTATCGAGAATATTCTGCAATTTCAAAAAGACTATGACGAAGTAAAGGTTGTAGTGCTTGAACAAAATTATCGGAGCTCTCAAAGCATTTTACATGTAGCCAATAATGTAATTGCTAATAACAAGGGCCAGCTTCCTAAAAAATTGTGGACTTCAAATGGTGAAGGTGAAAAGATAAAACTGGTAAGAACAGCTACTGATAATGATGAAGGAAAATATGTTTCAGATGCTATCCAGGAAATGAAATTGCGCAACCATTATCATAACAATGACTTTGCTATTCTCTATCGTACCAATGCCCAGAGCCGGAGTTTTGAAGAAAGTCTTCGCCGCATGAACATTGCTTATCGTATTTATGGCGGCATAAGCTTTTATCAACGTAAAGAGATCAAAGATTTTTTAAGTTACCTGCGTATCATAGTTAACCCGAATGACGAAGAAGCCTTAAAACGCATCATCAACTTTCCGGCAAGAGGCATCGGCAAAACAAGTATTGAAAAAGCTATTTTATTTGCCAACAATAATAATATTTCTTTCTGGAATGTTTTGGAACGGGCTAGTGAGTTTGGTTATAAAGCTACCACGCTTGAGATCATCAGCAATTTTGTAACGATGATCAAGATGTTCCAGAGTGAACTGGGAAAAAAGAACGCTTATGACCTGGGAACCATTGTAGGTAAAAGCACAGGTCTTATTAAAGAACTTTTTAATGATAAAACCACTGAAGGTTTAGCCCGTTACGAAAACATCCAGGAATTACTGAACTCTATAAAAGAATTTACCGAAACACCTACAGAAGATGGCGAGTTGCTGGATAAAAGTCTTGGCAGTTATTTGCAGCAGATCACTTTGCTAACCGATGCTGATGAAAACAAAGGCGAAACAGATGTGGTAAGATTGATGACTATACATGCGGCCAAAGGCCTCGAGTTTCCCGTGGTATTTGTTGGCGGGCTTGAAGAAACATTGTTCCCAAGTGCTATGTCAATTAATACCAGGGAAGAACTGGAAGAAGAACGCCGTTTGTTTTATGTAGCAGTTACAAGAGCTAAAGCAAGGTTGTGGTTAACGTACGCCAATACAAGATATCGCTTTGGTAATCTTAGCCAAAATGACCCAAGCCGTTTTATTGATGAATTACCGGAGGAGAGATTAGACCGCACTTTTGCCGGCGGAAATATGCGCAACAATCAAACCTCATTTTATAATCCTTTTGAAAAAGCGTCTTCGTTTTCCCGGGCCAGTACCACAAAACCTGCGCAACAGGAAAAGCCAGCTTATCTTACAACTGCACAGGTAAAAATAAAAGAACATACACCTACACCCGGCTTTACAGCCAGCAATACATCAAATTTACAAGAGGGACAAAAAGTTGAACATCAAAAATTTGGCTTTGGAGAAGTAACAAAAATGGAAGGCGCTGCTCATAACCCGATCGCAACAGTAAAGTTCGAGCATAACGGTGAAAAAAAAATAATGCTGAACTATGCTAAACTTAGAATTGTAAATGGGTAATGGCCCAATGCATGTTGTATATTTAACCCTAAAAATTATCAGATGAACTCAAGGTCAAAAAAATATTACGCTACAAAAAGTAACGATAACGGCGATAAAAAAGGCTCTTCAACCAATGCCGGTTATAACGAGCAGAATGAGAAAACAATAAAGGCACCCAAGGAAAATCCTGCCCCATCAAAAAGCGCTGAAGCTCATGATGATAATGATGCACCTGCAACCCAGGACGACACCGGTGACGGTGGCATGCACGTAACCGGGAAGCGTATAGACGATCTGTAATAATCATTTTAATAAGGCTGCAGCTTCGGTATCAATATACCAATTAAGATTTCCATTGACAGGTTTTATTAGTTGTGCAGGAAATGTTTTATTACCATTTCCATCAACAATGTATTTGAGCACTTCGGCCTTTCCTTTTCCACTAATCATAAAGATTATTTCTGCAGAGCGGTTTACAAAAGCCGGCGTAAGTGTAATGCGCCATTGATTTTTTGAAGACGAGTATAAAGCATTAACCCATTTTGTATCATCATATTTTTCAGCGGGAAAAATAGATAAGGTATGGCCATCATCGCCCATGCCTAGTAAAGTTAGATCAAGAGTTTGCGGTTCTTTAAAATAAGATCGAAGCATTATTTCATATTCCTCGGCAGATTCGGCTGGCGATGAGATCGTATCAATTCGGTGCACATTTTCTGCGGGAACTGGTACATGGCTTAACCATTCATCATAAGCCATCCCAGCATTGTTCTCCTTAGAATCAAATGGTACAAATCGTTCATCTCCCCAAAATAAAATTATTTTCTTCCAATCTATTTGTGAAAAATACGGTTCACCAGCTAATAATTTGTACAACGATTTTGGTGTATTGCCACCTGAAAGTGCAATAGAAAAAACGGGTCGATGTTTTAATTTTTGAACAATTAACGACACAATATGCTGCGCTAATTCTTCAGCCAGTTCAGTACTGTTCTTAGAGATATGTATCATCTTTGTCGTTGCTTGATTATAATGTTTTGACGAGTAATTGCTTATGCAAAACTTTGATCCAGTTTTTACAGCTTCTTTTAAAAGTTAAACAATGGCAGGTGAATTAATGTCTTCTGCGGGGCGATAAATTTTATAAAAAATTTGTTTATTGGTACCACGGGTAAGATGATGATCTGCATCTTTTAAACGATTGCCATACCAAAACCAAACAATACGCCTTGCTTTATTCCGCCTCCTGGGTATGGTTGCTGGCCATACAATACAAATTTCTTATTACCATAGAAGTATGGCACATTGAATGATATTCTTTCTTTACAATATGCAGGTAATTGTTCGTAATAATCTGTCTTAAAACCTCTGTGATGATGCGCTCCTCTTCAGTAAGCTTTTCATAAAGCTGAACTATTGATCTTATTTTTAAAGATGATCGGTGATCCATGTTCACCAAATAATATAACTATTTTTTGGCCTTATGACCCGGCGTAATCCAGTTATGTCCATCCCTCGCTATTAAGGCTTCGGCATCTTCAGGTCCCCATGAATCAGGTGCATAATTTGGAAAACCAAGCGGTGTTCTTTCTGCCCAGGCATCCATGATTGGCATTACCACTTTCCACGCCGCCTCAACCTGGTCGCCTCTCATAAATAGTGTAGGGTCGCCTTCCATAACATCGTATAATAATGTTTCATAAGCTTCCGGCTCATGACCATCATATTCGTTTTGATAATTAAAAACCATCTCTACCGGCGTAAGCATAAGTTGCTGCCCCGGGCGCTTGGCCTGGAAGCGTAACCTGATGTCCATTTGAGGCTGAATACCAATACTGAGACGATTTGGTCGTAAGGTATCTATAGCTTCATCAGGAAATGAGTAGCTGGGTGCCGGCTTAAATTGAATGGTCAAAATGGTTGCCTTCTCGTGCAAATGTTTGCCAGTGCGTACATAAAACGGCACGTTTTGCCAACGCCAGTTATCAATATAAAATTTTACGGCGGCAAACGTTTCTACCGCCGAAGTTGGCGCCACATCTTTTTCTTTGTTGTAGGCTTCAACTTTTTGGCCACCTATCCAGCCATCGCTATATTGACCGCGGGCTGCATAATCTTTTACATCTTCCGATTTAATTTTCCTCATGGCATTCAACACATCTACTTTTTTATTCCGGATCTCATTGGCATCAAAGGACAATGGGGCTTCCATGCCTACCATACACAATAGCTGTAAAATATGATTTTGTACCATGTCACGCAAAGCGCCGGACTGTTCATAATAGCCACCACGACCCTCTACGCCAACTGTTTCTGAAGACGTGATCTGTACGTGGTCGATGTAATTGCGGTTCCAAATCGGTTCAAATAAAGCATTGGCAAAACGGAGCGCTAAAATATTCTGCACAGTTTCTTTTCCCAGGTAATGATCAATCCTGTATATCTGCTCTTCATCAAAATATGTGAGCAATAATTTGTTCATCTCTTCGGCACTTTGCAGATCATGTCCGAAAGGTTTTTCTATTACAACCCGGGTGCATTTTGTATCAGCACAAACCGGAAGAGTACTCATATTTTTTATAATAGTAGGCACCAGTTGCGGCGCTACGGCCATGTAAAACATTACTGAAGGATGCTCGCCATATTCTTCTTCTTTTTGTTTGACAATTTCAGAAATTTTGGTATAACCATTAGCATCTGCAATATCTAATTTTTCGTAAGAAATATGTTTTAAAAACTCCTGCCAATTGCCATTTACGTCTTTGTTTCTGCTGAATTTATCAATGCCTTCCAATAAATGTTTTTGATAATCATCGCCTGCATAATCGGTTCGGGCAAGGCCGGTTATATGAAATTTCTCTGGCATTAATCCATCAATAAACAAATTAAAAAGCGCCGGCGTAAGTTTTCGGTAATTAAGATCTCCGCTTCCTCCGAAAATAAAGATCAGGGTTGTAGGCAGTGCTTTAGTTGTAGCCATATATGCTATGATGTTTTAGATTATAATTATACAAGAATATCCATTTGCTGCCATTCACTATGAAATATGCCAGGACCGTCTGTGCGTTCATAAGTATGTGCACCGAAATAGTCTCTTTGTGCCTGGATCAAATTTACCGGCAAAAGTTTACGGGAATATGCGTTTAGATAGACAAGCACTGAAGAAAAGGCAGCCGGTGCAAATCCTCCCGTAAAACCATCAAGCACTGTTTGGTTAAGTGCATGCAGCTTGGGTTTTATCATACCGGCAATATTTGCGTCAAGCAACAGATTTTGAAGGTCATTTTTTTGTTCAAAAGCCTTGCTGAATTCCGGTAACATTATTGATCTTATAATGCAACCACCTGTCCAAACATTTACTACATCAGTTAAAGGAACCTGCATGTTTAATGTTATAGAGGCAACTGATAACATAGCCAGACCCTGTGCATAAGCTACAATAGTAGCCACAAAAAAAGCGTCGTGTAATTGTGGTATAAAAGTGTCGCGGTTAAAGCCGGTATTTGAAAAACTTTTTTCGTAGAGGTTGTTGGCTTCCAGTCGTTGTTCTTTTAAGCCGGAAAGATTGCGCATCATTACCGCTGCATCGATAGTTGGAATCGGCATGGGCAGGTCAAGCCCTTCCTGCGAAGTCCACTTTCCTGTTCCTTTTGCTCCTGCCCGGTCAAAGATCATATCAATAAGATCATTATTGCTTTTATCATCTTTCTTTAAAAAGATATCAGCAGTTATTTCCAGTAAAAAAGATTGCAGATCACCGGTAGCCCATTGTTTAAAAACGTCATGCAACTCCTGGTTGTTCATGCCACAACCATGTTTCAGCATATCATAACACTCACTAATAAGCTGCATTATTGCGTACTCAATACCGTTATGCACCATTTTTACATAATGGCCTGCGGCATCATTGCCGAGATAAGCGACACAGGGCCTGTCATTAACTTTTGCTGCAACTGCCTTAAGCATAGGCTCGACATGCGAATAAGCTTCCTGGTCACCGCCGGGCATAATACTTGGGCCAAGGCGTGCACCTTGTTCGCCGCCGGAAATACCAATGCCCATAAAATGCAATCCCTTTTCTTTAAGAGCTGTAACCCTGGCCAGCGTATCTACATAGTGAGAGTTTCCGCCGTCTATAATAATATCGCCGGGTTCAACAAGGTGTGTTAGTTCAGCAATCACACCATCTACAATTTTACCGGCAGGCACCAGCATCATTATTTTACGTGGCTTTTGCAGTTGACTAACCATATCCTGCAAAGTGTTTACACCTTTTACTATTGTGTCTTTATTTGCCGAAGATTCAAACCATCTTGTTTTAGCTGGATCTTTATCATAACCGATCACTTTAAAGCCGTGATCAGCCATGTTCAACAAAAGATTGCTGCCCATCGTGCCCAGGCCTATCATTCCAAAATCATATAAAGTGTCCATAAAGGGATTATGTTTTTATAAAATTACCAATTTGCATTTTGTCTCAATTACCCGGCCGTTTTTTTGAGCCATATTTGGAGTCCAAACGATCTGTGCCTATGGTTATCTGGTTAGTAGTTTTGCAGAAAAATATTTTTATTACTCAATTAGTAAACGAGTTAAATGATTGTCTTACAAAGATGAATGAAGTGATCTAAAGCAAGAATAATCTTGTAATGAAACGCCTTTGGAACCTTGATAACAACACTTATGATGAAGACACTCTTGGTAAAAAAACAAAAGAATTGCTTGGCCTGGTTGCCAGTATGGTTCTGCGGTGCGATGATTGCATTAAATATCATTTGGGCAAATCGAATGAGCTTAGCATAAACACTGAAGAAATGTACGAAATTTTTGCTGCGGCTAATATTGTTGGTGAAACGATTGTTGTGCCGCATACACGCCGTGCCGCAGAGTATTTGGAAGAATCGCAGGCGCAGTCTTAAGATAAATGCAACGTGGCCAAGTATCTATATTTTATACCTTTGAACTATGATTCCAGAAACGCAGGCGGCAACTTTAACGGCCAAAGATTTTGCAACTGACCAGGAAGTGCGCTGGTGTCCGGGTTGCGGCGATTATTCAATTTTAGCGCAGGTTCAAAAAGTAATGCCAACGCTTGGTATACCTAGAGAAAATATTGTAATTATTTCGGGCATTGGCTGTAACAGCCGCTTTCCGTATTATATGAACACCTATGGCATGCACAGCATTCATGGGCGGGCTACAGCAATAGCCAGTGGGCTAAAAGCTGCCCGGCCGGAGCTAAGCGTTTGGGTTGTAACAGGCGATGGGGATAGTCTTAGTATAGGGGGAAATCACACCATTCACTTGCTACGGCGAAATTTTGATATGAATATTTTGCTTTTCAACAACCAGATATATGGTTTAACCAAAGGACAATATTCACCTACATCAGAAGAAAATAAGATCACTAAGAGTACACCGCTCGGCAGCATTGATCATCCATTCAATCCATTGGCTTTGGCCATGGGCGCTGATGCAAGTTTCATTGCAAGAAGTATGGATCGTGATGTGAAACATTTGCAGGCCATGATATTAAGAGCACATGCACATAAAGGCGCTTCGTTTCTTGAGATCTACCAGAACTGCAATATTTTTAACGATGGCGCTTTTGAGATTTTTACAGAAAAAAGCTCTAAACAGGATGAAGCTTTATTTCTGGAACAGGGTCAGCCATTAGTTTATGGTGCTCAAAAAAATAAAGGTATTAGATTGGACGGGTTAAGACCTGTTGTGGTAGAACTTGGAGGAGGCGTTGGTCACGATGATCTTTGGATACATGATGAAAAAGATTTTTATAAAGCCCAGATCTTAACCAGGTTATTTGATAATCCGCAATCATCCTATCATTTTCCAAGACCTTTTGGTGTGTTTTATAAAGCTGATAGACCTTGTTACGAAGATGTAATGAGCATGCAAATTGACGAAACTATTGCCCTTAAAGGCAAAGGTGATCTTGATAAATTATTAAAGGGACGTGAAACCTGGACGATCTCTTAAGTGTCATATCACCTATATAAAAACGAAAAAGCCGGGGACTCAATCCCGGCTTTTTTTCTTTACAGCTATGTGTATATTTTAGTACAAATAGTTCTATTTCATTTTATCACTAGCGTTAAATGTCGATCGGTATTTGCAGAACATGCAACATGAAAGACTCGCATTAAAACCATAAGGCGTTCCTGGAATAAAAATGTGCCGATTGTTTCTGCATCCTCATTATCCGCTTTACCATACGCACCGCATCTCTTATATTACTTCACAATAAAGCAAGTAATAATTTATAATTGACTGAGCAATGGCGTGTAAAATCAGAGACAGTATAAACGCTCAGCTATTTTAAAAATTGTATTTGATATAAATTTATTTTCAGCCGTCCCTTGCATAAAAGTCAGCCAAAATATTAAAAGCGAGTAAAACTAAATAAGCTGTTTTTTCAGCAGGTATTCTGCTATTTGAACAGCGTTGGTGGCAGCACCTTTGCGCAAATTATCGCTGACTATCCAGCAGTTTAGTGTTTTCGGGTTTGATTCATCTCTTCTTAACCTGCCTACAAACGTGTCGTCTTTATCATGTGCAGAAAGCGGCATCGGGTATACAAAATTTTGCACATCATCCTGCAAAACAACACCGGGAGCTGTCGATAAGAGCTGTTTAACTTCCTCAAGATCAAAATCGTTCTCAAATTCAATGTTCACACTTTCACTATGGCCACCCACAACCGGTATTCTAACACAAGTTGCCGTTATTTTTATGGAGTCATCACCCATGATTTTTTTGGTTTCATGAAACATCTTCATTTCTTCTTTGGTGTATCCATTATCTAAGAAAACATCAATATGCGGAATGGCATTCTTATCAATTTTATATTTGTAAGCCATTTCGCCCTCAACATTATTCCTCTCATTATCTAATTGCGTAACTGCTTTTACGCCGGTACCGGTAACACTTTGATAAGTGGAAACCACTACTCTTTTTATAGTATATTTTTTATGTAAAGGCTCAAGCACCAAAACCATTTGAATAGTTGAGCAGTTTGGATTAGCAATAATTTTGTCGTTGCTGCCAAGCACATCAGCGTTAACTTCCGGCACCACTAATTTTTTAGAAGGATCCATCCGCCAGGCCGAAGAATTATCAATTACCGTAATACCAGATTCAGCAAACTTTGGCGCAAGTTCAAGAGACGTGCTGCCACCTGCTGAAAATAAAGCGATTGCAGGTTTTGCTTTAATAGCATCTTCTGCAGCAACTATCTTATAACTTTTGCCTTTAAAAGGAATTTCCTTACCAATTGATCTTTCCGAAGCAACAGGAATTAATTCTGTCACGGGGAAATTTCGTTCTTCTAATACCTGCAACATTTTGTTTCCGACAAGGCCGG